>NZ_JAERKB010000010.1:0-228662 GCF_018257325.1 Nissabacter archeti | reverse complement strand
GGTGGGCGATGACGGGCTCGAACCGCCGACCCCCTCCGTGTAAAGGAGATGCTCTACCAACTGAGCTAATCGCCCATCTGTCACTGCTGTTTACTTTTTACTGCTTATCAAACGCTTTATCACAACAAGGCCACCTGTAAGATGGTGGGCGATGACGGGCTCGAACCGCCGACCCCCTCCGTGTAAAGGAGATGCTCTACCAACTGAGCTAATCGCCCCCGTCGTGATGGAGTCGCATTATAGGGATAGTTCAAAGTGAGTCAACGCTTTTTCCGGAGAAAATAATCGTTCGCCGCAAAAGTAATCAGGATGCAACATTTATCAGCAGCGCTGCGGCAATTTTGTGCATATCTTTGATGAATGAGCAAAAGGCGGGGGCGTTCAGCGTTGAGGAATCGACATGGAGTGGTAGAATGTTGCCCACTTTTTGGTTCTTTCCGAGCAAGCTGTGGCCCGCGTCGGCTGCATTGCGTAATAAGGCTGTGTTCCCCATGAAAATCAAAACCCGTTTTGCCCCCAGCCCGACCGGCTACCTGCACGTTGGCGGCGCCCGTACTGCCCTTTACTCCTGGCTGTTTACCCGCCACCTGGGCGGCGAGTTTGTGCTGCGTATTGAAGATACCGATCTGGAGCGCTCTACCCAGGAGGCCATCGACGCAATCATGGACGGTATGAACTGGCTGAATCTGGACTGGGACGAAGGCCCGTATTTCCAGACCAAACGCTTTGACCGCTATAACGCGGTGATTGACCAGATGCTGGAGCAGGGCACCGCCTATAAATGTTACTGCTCGAAAGAGCGCCTTGAGGCACTGCGTGAAACCCAGATGGCCAACGGCGAAAAGCCGCGTTACGACGGCCGTTGCCGCCACAGCCATGAACACCATGCCGCGGATGAACCGTGCGTGGTGCGTTTTTGTAACCCGCAGGATGGATCGGTTATCTTTGATGACAAGATCCGTGGCCCGATTGAGTTCAGCAACCTTGAGCTGGATGACCTGATCATCCGCCGCACCGACGGCTCGCCGACGTACAACTTCTGCGTTGTCGTAGATGACTGGGACATGGAAATCACCCACGTTATCCGCGGTGAAGACCACATCAACAACACCCCGCGCCAGATCAACATTTTGAAAGCGCTGGGCGCGCCGGTGCCGGAATACGCCCACGTGTCGATGATCCTGGGTGATGACGGCAAAAAGCTCTCCAAACGCCACGGCGCGGTAGGGGTGATGCAGTACCGTGATGACGGTTACCTGCCGGAAGCCCTGCTGAACTACCTGGTGCGCCTGGGCTGGTCCCACGGTGATCAGGAGATCTTCTCTATTGAAGAGATGAAATCGCTGTTTACCCTGGAAGCGATCAATAAATCCGCCAGTGCGTTCAACACTGAAAAATTGCAGTGGCTGAACCATCACTACATCAACACCATGCCGCCGGAGTATGTGGCCACCCACCTGCTGTGGCATGTAGAGCAGCTGGGCCTGGATACCCGTAACGGCCCGCAGCTGTTTGAAATCGTGACCCTGTTGGGCGAGCGCTGCAAGACGCTGAAAGAGATGGCAGAAGCCTGCCGTTACTTCTACGAAGATTTCAGCGAGTTCGATGCAGACGCTGCGAAAAAACACCTGCGCCCGGTTGCCCGCCAGCCGCTGGAAGCCGTTAAAGCGAAACTGGCTGCCCTGACTGAATGGACGCCGGCCACCGTGCATGACGCGATTCAGGGCACGGCAGATGAGCTGGGCGTCGGGATGGGCAAAGTCGGGATGCCGCTGCGTGTGGCCGTGACCGGTGCCGGCCAGTCGCCGGGCATGGATGTCACGGTGCATGCCATTGGTCAGCGCCGCACGCTGGCACGCATCGACCAGGCCCTGGCCTACATTGCAGAGCGTGAAGCACAGCAATAAGGCAGCGCCAGAAACAGCAAGGCCGGTAAGGAGACTTACCGGCCTTTTTTTATCGGCGTGATAGCGCTGAACCGCTGCGACAGGCGGTTATTTCGGCGGCTTGCTGTCCGGATCATCGTTCAGGCCCAGTTTTTCCATCATTCCAGAGATGCCTTCACGCAGAATAAATTGAGTAATCAGATGTTTTTCACGACGGTTAAGACGGGCAAACGTCGCAAACCAGATGTCCCGCGGCTGGCTGGAGGAAGCGAGGTAAGGGGCAGGATCTTCATGCACTGAGCGACTCTTGGCGAGGAAAGGCGCTGCGCTGGCCAGGGAGAATTCATGGGCCCGGCCGCCTTGCACACCGGGGCGCAGGCGCTTTTCCCAGTTCTCTTTCGCCGCCCGTTGATTAATGCTTTGCTCGGTATAGCCGGTCTTCTGTGCCAGCTCTTTTGGAGTGATCCACTCGTCGTTCATCATGCTTCCCTGATGAGGTGAAATTAACGGTTGTCGTAAGTAGATCATTTTACATGATTCACTAACGGGATTGAGGGCATTAAAAAAAGGCGCGATCTGGATCACAAGAAAACTGCCCGCAAAAGCGGGCAGTAAAAGAAGGGGGTAAGCAGGGCGGAAGATCAGCTTTGCAGCTGTTTCACTTCGTTGCCAGGACGATAAGCCAGGAAGTAGATCAGGCCGACAAACCCTGCGCCGCCCACGGCGTTGCCCAGGAATACCGCCACGAAGTTTGGGAAGTAATCCGCCCAGCTCAGTGCACCGGCAAAAATCGCCGCCGGAATGATGAACATATTCGCCACCACGTGCTGGAAGCCGATGGCCACAAATGCCATCACCGGGAACCACATGCCAATCACTTTCCCGCCCATCTCTTTGCTGGCAAAGGAGAGCCACACGGCCAGGCAGACCAGCCAGTTACAGCCGATACCGGAGATAAAGGCGTGCAGGAAGTCAGCGTTGACTTTAGCCTGGGCAATAGACACGGTTTTTGCCAGGAACGCACCTTCTGTCATCCCCAGCATATGGCCGAAGAAGAACGCGACAGCCAGGCTGCCCAGCAGGTTGGCAATGGTCACCCAGAACCAGTTACGCAGAATAGCCAGCCCGTTAATCTGGCGTGAGAACCAGGCGATCGGCAGTGTCATCATGTTACCGGTCAGCAGTTCACCACCGGCCAGCACAGTCAGAATCAGCCCGACCGGGAAAACAGCCGCGCCCAGCAGGCCGCCGAAGGAGCCCCACTGCGGCGGCAGCGTACCGATAACGTGCAGATCAAGCAGGAAACCGGTAGCAATAAAGGCCCCGGCCATAAAGCCCAGAATCAGCAGATTCATGATTGAGGCACGGCTTTTCACCACGCCTGCCTGAACAGCAATTGCGGCAATTTCTTTTGGTGTGTGCAATGACATGTGTAACCCGGATGTAAAAGTTATGATAAAGGCGCGGGCAGTCTAGTATGAGAATTATCTCAAAACAAGCGCGTTTCCTATGCGTGCTAACATTTTTTTAAACTGCCTCTAACTTCATGATCTTAATATGTTGCAATATGTGCGGTTGCCTTTTACATGCGGAATAACAGGGGGACAAAGGGGAATGCTGAGCACAGCAATGCGCTTGCCCGGCGCAGAAACGCGGCAACAGGGCGGTTTCCAGAAGAAGAAATCACTCTGGTTGCGCCCGGTTGGCTGCTTTTTCAACGCTTGAATTAATTATGATATTTAGCCGTTGACAGGATCTGGTGGGTTTCATATTATGCGCCCCGTCCACACGACATGTTGTGTTGATACGGGGCTATAGCTCAGCTGGGAGAGCGCTTGCATGGCATGCAAGAGGTCGACGGTTCGATCCCGTCTAGCTCCACCAACTTTCTTCCCAGAAAGGTTGGTTAAGGACGCCACACCGTCCTGAAAAATGTGTGACCACATCTGTGGGGCTATAGCTCAGCTGGGAGAGCGCTTGCATGGCATGCAAGAGGTCGACGGTTCGATCCCGTCTAGCTCCACCAAATTTAAGAAACCGGCTCAGGCCGGTTTTTTGCTTTCTGGCGTTCCTCATCCCGCGTTGTTTTCGCTCCCTGCGTCGTCCTTAGCATCGCTGCATTGTCACCCGTGGCGCGCCTTCGTTAATCATGCCGTCTACCCACCCATTGCGTTTTCCACTCTCTTTTCCCGTTCTGTTTGCCGTACAACGTTATGCGTCATGCGCCGGGGAGCAGGCATAAAAAAAGGCGCCGCAGCGCCTTTTTAACCTGGGGTCATGCCTTAGCCGAGCACCAGACCAGCAATAGAGGCGGACAGCACACTCACCAGCGTGGAGCCGTACAGCAGCTTCAGGCCGAAGCGGGACACCACATTCCCCTGATGCTCGTTCAGGCCTTTGATTGCACCGGCCACAATCCCGATAGAGGAAAAGTTGGCGAAGGAGACCAGGAACACCGACAGGATGCCTTCTGAGCGCGGGGAGAGGGTATCGGCAATCTTTTGCAGATCCATCATGGCCACGAACTCATTGGACACCATTTTGGTGGCCATAATACTGCCGACCTGCAACGCTTCATGGGAAGGCACGCCCATCACCCAGGCAAACGGGTAGAAGACATAGCCCAGCAATTCCTGGAAGCTATGGCCAAACAGGGTGCTGAACAGGGCGTTGATGGCGGAGATCAGCGCGATAAAGCCGATCAGCATGGCGGCCACGATAATCGCCACTTTAAAGCCGGCCAGGATGTATTCGCCCAGCATCTCAAAGAAGCTCTGCCCTTTGTGCAGCTCACCGAGTTGCAGATCCTGCTCGCCTTCCACTTTATAGGGGTTAATCAGCGACAACACGATAAAGGTACTGAACATGTTCAGCACCAGCGCGGCGACCACATACTTGGGTTCCAGCATCGTCATGTACGCGCCGACAATCGACATCGACACCGTGGACATCGCAGTGGCGGCCATGGTGTACATGCGTTTTTCAGACATCTTGCCGAGAATATCTTTGTAGGCAATAAAGTTTTCGGACTGGCCCAGGATCAGCGAGCTGACGGCGTTGAAGGATTCCAGTTTCCCCATGCCGTTGACTTTAGACAGCACGGTACCGATCCAGCGGATAACGATCGGCAACACGCGGATGTGTTGCAGAATACCAATCAGAGCAGAAATAAAGACGATCGGGCAAAGCACTTTCAGGAAGAAGAAGGCCAGGCCTTTGTCCCCCATACCACCAAAGACAAAATCGGTGCCCTGAGCGGCAAAACCAAGCAACTTATCAAAGAAGTTAGCGAAACCCTGAATAAACCCTAAACCAATTTCGGAATTCAGGAAGAAATAGGCAAGCAGGACTTCAAGAACCAGTAACTGTGCGATAAAACGTAAGCGGATGTTCTTGCGATCGCGGCTGGCCAGCATGGCCAGGACGGCGACCACAGCCAACGCTAACACAAAGTGCAGTATTCGGGACATGTGTGCTCCAAATTTGAGGCAGGCAATATTTCGGGGGACATTTTATGTAACGGCGACATTAAAAACGAGACATCCCTTGCAAATATAAAAATTCATCTCCGTGAAATCAATCAAATTGCGTATTTCGCTAAGAAAAATCAAGATGTTAAGAAATCCATGTGTCAGGTGAATATCTATGCTAGTTTTATTAATTGCGGTAATACGCGCTGAATTTTGCCGGATTGACTGATTTTACATCGGTAAAACCCTCAAAAAACAGGGGACTCTGTGGCGGTTGACAGCCCGCTGAGCCTTTCTGTATCACTGCGGCCTATCATAGAAATACGTAAAAGTAACAGGGATGCGCTTGATAACGATTCTCATTTACCTGAAGATAACAGGTAAGCACACAATGATTAAGGGTTACACGCTATGCTGAACAGTCGCGCTGATGCAAGCAGCCGCACGTCCAGAAAAATTAAACTCTCCTTAATGGGGCCGGCATTTATCGCCGCCATTGGCTATATCGATCCGGGTAACTTTGCCACCAACATCCAGGCAGGGGCCTCGTTCGGCTATAAATTACTCTGGGTCGTGGTGTGGGCCAACCTGATGGCCATGCTGATTCAGCTGCTCTCTGCCAAACTTGGCATCGCAACCGGCAAAAACCTGGCGGAACATATCCGCGATCGTTTCCCGCGCCCGGCAGTCTGGGCCTATTGGGTGCAGGCGGAAATTATCGCGATGGCGACCGACCTGGCGGAATTTATCGGGGCGGCGATCGGCTTTAAACTGCTGCTTGGCGTGTCGCTGTTGCAGGGGGCCGTGCTTACCGGCATCGCCACCTTTATTATCCTGGCTGTCCAGCGCCGCGGCCAGAAACCGCTGGAGTGGGTGATTGGCGGATTGCTGCTGTTTGTGGCAGCGGCATACATTGTGGAACTCTTCTTCTCGCAACCCAAAATGGGCGAGCTGGTGAAAGGCATGGCGTTGCCCTCTTTGCCGGGGGCCGATGCGGTGTACCTGGCGGCCGGGGTGCTGGGGGCGACCATTATGCCGCACGTGATTTACCTGCACTCTTCACTGACGCAGCGTTCCGGTTCCAGCTCCAAAGCCGATCGTTACTCGTCAACCAAACTGGATGTGGCCATCGCCATGACCATTGCCGGTTTTGTGAACCTGGCGATGATGGCCACCGCCGCCGCCGCGTTCCACTTCAGCGGCCACAGCGGCATCAGTGAGCTGGATCAGGCCTACCTGACGCTGGAGCCGCTGCTCGGCCATGCGGCCGCGACCATCTTCGGCCTGAGCCTGGTGGCCGCCGGCCTCTCCTCCACGGTGGTCGGCACGCTGGCAGGGCAGGTGGTGATGCAGGGCTTCGTCCGCTTCTATATTCCGCTGTGGGTGCGTCGCGTGGTCACCATGCTGCCGTCCTTTATTGTGATCATGATGGGGATGGATGCGACCAAAATTCTGGTGATGAGCCAGGTGCTGCTGAGTTTCGGCATCGCGCTGGCGCTGCTGCCGCTGCTCTCCTTTACCGGCAACCGGGAGCTGATGGGCGAGATGACCAACACCCCGCTGATGCAAAACCTGGGGCGGATCATTGTGCTGGTGGTGATTGGCCTGAACGGCTACCTGCTGCTCAGCATGATGATGTAGCGTAAATCATGCCGTGTGCTGATGAAAAAGAGAGGCAGGCCAAATGGCCTGCCTTTTTTATTGCTGTGTGTTTTTATTCTGTTAACTAGTGCCAGTGACGGCCGCGGTCATGATGGCGGTCGCGTCCGCCGCGCTCATAGCCCCGTTCATAGCCACGCTCAAAACCGCGCTCGTACCCCCGGCGGCGGTCATGCCCATAGGCATGGCCATGCGGCGGGCCATAAAAACGTGGGCCGTGGTGACGGTAAGGGCGGTGGTGGCGTTCCCACCAGCCGCGGTCACGCCAGCGGCCGCCGTCCCAGTAGTTACCGTGGCGGTCGCGGTCACCGATAGACAGCGAGAAGCCGGGCATCCGCACGCTCAGATTATCTGCCTTGGCAGGTAATACAGCGGGTAACAAGGTAATGAAAAGTGCGCTCAGCAAAAGTGTTTTTAGTTTAACCATTCTTATTATCCTCCAGACCACCTCAGTGGGTGACATAGATATACGACCAATCACCGCTAATCACTATCGGATAACAGGCGATTTTGAATCATTTACCCGTCTTAACAGTTTACTGACAAATGGCATCAAAATGGAGCAATTGTGGAGGAAAAGTAACATGGGGAACGCAGCGGGAGAACAGGCCCGCCGCCCCGGAAAGGCGGCGGGCAGGGTAAGCGGTTACATCAGGATATGGTCAATCTCATCCAGCTCCTGTGGGCTGAATGTCCGGTTTTGCAGCATGCCGACGGCATCATCAATCTGGCTGGTTTTACTGGCACCGATCAGCACTGACGTCACGCGATCGCCGCGCAACACCCAGGCCAGCGCCATCTGTGAAAGCTTCTGCCCGCGCCGTTGCGCCAGCGCATTCAGCGCCCGCACCCGCGCCAGTTTCTCGTCAGTGAGTTGCTCCGGCTTGAGGAACCGGCTGCCGCTGGCAGCGCGCGAGTCCTCCGGGATACCGTGCAGGTAACGGTCAGTGAGCTGGCCGCCGGCCAATGGTGAAAACGCAATAGAGCCGACACCGTGCTCAGCCAGCGTATCCAGCAATTGCGCCTCGATCCCGCGTTCATACATCGAATATTTCGGCTGGTGGATCAGGCAGGGCGTACCGAGTTGAGTCAGGATCTCAAACGCCTGGCGCGCGCGTTCCGCCGGGTAGTTTGACAGGCCGATATAGAGCGCCTTGCCCTGGCGCACCAGCAGATCCAGCGCGGCCATCGTCTCCTCCAGCGGCGTGTCAGGATCGGGGCGATGATGGTAGAAAATGTCGACGTACTCCAGCCCCATGCGGCGCAGGCTCTGGTTAAGGCTGGCAACCAGATACTTTTTCGACCCCCAGTCACCGTAAGGGCCGTCCCACATGGTGTACCCGGCTTTGGAGGAGATGATCAGCTCATCCCGGTAGGGCAGGAAATCTTCTTTCAGAATGCGGCCGAAATTCAGCTCAGCGGAGCCGGGCGGCGGGCCGTAGTTATTGGCCAGATCAAAATGCGTGATGCCGAGATCAAACGCCCGGCGCAACAGCTGGCGGCTGTTCTCAACCAGCGTGGTATCACCAAAATTGTGCCACAGGCCGAGGGAGATGGCGGGCAGCTTCAGGCCACTGCGGCCGCAACGGCGATACTCCATACTTTCATAACGTGCCGGGCTGGCGTGGTACACCATAGTATTCCCTTATCAGTGAAAGAAAAGTTGCACTGTAGTGTAGACGGTTACACCACCGGATGCCGTCGGCAGGATCACAACTTATTGAGCATACGCGCGTTAACGCAATGATCGCCGTGGCCGATGAATCCAGCTTATCCGGCCCGGCTGCGGCACGCTGACGGTGCAACGCTGTAACGCCCGCTTGCCAGGCGACATGCCGGATAAGATTCGCCCGTTTCCCCCGCTCAGCAATACTTAATGCTGGATAAACCTGAAACGGCAGGGGGAGCAATGAGCGAAAAGGTTACGGTGGGTGATTATCTCTTGGCACGGCTGGCGGAAGTGGGGATTGAGCACCTGTTTGGCGTGCCGGGCGACTACAATCTGCAATTTCTCGATCATGTGATTGATAACCCAGGGATCACCTGGGTCGGCTGTGCCAATGAGCTGAATGCGGCTTACGCGGCAGACGGTTACGCACGCTGCCGGGGCGCAGGGGCGCTGCTGACCACCTTTGGCGTCGGTGAGCTGAGCGCGATTAACGGCACCGCCGGCAGTTATGCGGAGTATGTCCCGGTGGTGCATGTGGTCGGTGCGCCGCCGCTCGCGTCGCAACAGCGTGGGGAATGGTTGCATCACTCGCTGGGCGACGGCGATTTCGGCCATTTTGCCCGCATGGCGCAGGAGGTCACTGTGGCACAGGCGCGCCTGACAGTGGACAACGCGCAGTCTGAGATCGACCGGGTGATCACCACCGTGCTGCATACACGCCGCCCCGGCTACCTGCTGCTGCCGAGCGACGTGGCCGCCGCCCCACTGCCGGCATTGCCGCTGCCGCTGGTACGGCGTAAAGAGGAGTGTTCGCCGGAGGCGCTGGCGGCGTTTACTGCTGCAGCCGATGCGCTGCTGAGCCGGGCGGGCGGGGCGGCGGTGCTGGCCGATTTCCTGGCCGACCGTTTTGGCGTGGGTGACGCGTTAAACCGCTGGCTGGCGGAATGCGGGTTGCCGCACAGCACGCTGTTGCTGGGCAAAAGTGTGCTGAATGAGCAAAACCCGGCCTTTACCGGCACCTACGCCGGGGCCGCCAGTGATGAACAGGTACGCCATACGCTGGAAGGGGCGGACGTGATGATCACAGTGGGGGTAAAATTCACCGACACCATTACCGCCGGCTTCAGCCAGCAGTTGCCGCCGGAAAAAACCATCGATCTGCAACCGTTCCAGGCACGGGTGGGTGCGCAGGTGTTTAATCAGCTGCCGATGGCTGAGGCGCTCACCGCCTTGCAACAGGTTGTGGCCCGGCACCTGCCGCGTTGGCAGGGCAACCCGGTGACGCGGCCCGCACTGCCGCCTGCGGAGTCCGGCAGGCTTGACCAGCCGGCATTCTGGCAGGCGATGCAGGCTTTCCTGCGGCCGGGCGATATTCTGGTGGCCGAGCAGGGCACCGCCTGTTTTGGCGCGGCGGCCCTCACACTGCCTGAAGGGTGCCGGATGCTGGTTCAGCCGCTGTGGGGCTCGATTGGCTATACCCTGCCGGCCGCGTTTGGCGCACAGATCGCCCGGCCCGATCGTCGGGTGGTGTTACTGATCGGTGACGGATCGGCCCAGCTGACCGCGCAAGAGCTGGGATCGATGATCCGGGATGGCCTGAACCCGGTAATTATTATCCTCAATAATCAGGGGTATACGGTGGAGCGGGCCATCCACGGCGCCCGGCAGCGCTACAACGATATCGCGCAATGGGACTGGACGCACCTGCCGCGGGCATTGGGCAGCCGCGACGGGCAGGTGGTGGCGCTGCAAGCAGCAGATACCGCGCAACTGCATGACGCCCTGGCCCAGGTGGCGATTGCGGAGCAGTTGGCGCTGATCGAGGTCATCCTGCCGAAAATGGATGTACCGGAACTGCTGCAAGCCGTGACGCAGGCACTGGAGCAGCGTAATGCCGGGAAAACGCCGGCCGCAGAGTAGGGGCTGCCCGGCCCGGTGGGGATCGCTTTCCCCGCCGGGCCAGACGATGAACCCTTCACCCCAGCCGTTGATAGTTACAACATACTTTTAAGCGGATGCGCCACACCGGTGCCTGCCTCTCGCTGCGTGATAAAAACTGCGTTAAGGTCAGGGCAGGCTATTTGCACAGGACACGCCGCGCATGATCCCCTGTTTAATGGAAAGGGGCGTCCGGCTGCAAACGGGAGGCCGGTAGGGCCTCTTTTCCTTCCCGCCCTGCGAAGTGGGGCATTCTGGAGAGCGGCAATGAAAACACTGGGGCTGATTGGCGGCATGAGCTGGGAATCCACCGTACCGTATTACCGCATGATCAATGAGCAGGTGAAGCAGCAACTTGGCGGCCTGCACTCCGCGCAACTGGTGCTCTACAGCGTGGATTTCGACCGCATTGAGCAGTTACAGAGGCAGGGTGCCTGGCAGGAGGCGGGGCAGTTGCTGGGGGAGGCCGCCGCCGCCCTGCGCCGCGCCGGGGCGGAGGTTGTCGTGCTCTGTACCAACACCATGCATAAGGTGGCGGACGATATTGAGCGCATCGGCGGTCTGCCGCTGCTGCATATTGCGGATGCCACCGCGCAGGCGGTACAACAGCAGGGCATCCGCCGCGTGGCGCTGCTCGGCACCCGTTTTACCATGGAACAGGATTTCTACACCGGGCGGCTTACGCAGCAGGCTGGCCTGGAGGTCATCGTGCCGGACGAGGCTGACCGCGACACCGTGCACCACATCATCTATGACGAACTCTGCCTCGGCATACTCCGTGACGAGTCGCGCGACGCTTACCGCCGCATCATGCACCGGCTGGAAAGCCGCGGGGCGGGCGGCATCATCCTTGGGTGTACCGAAATTGCGCTGCTGGTGGGCGCACAAGACGCCCAGGTGCCGGTTTTTGACACCACGGCCCTGCACGCCGCCGCCGCTGCCCGTTTTGCGCTGGCCTGACAACCGGGGGCAGGCGGCATCCGGGTTCTGCACCGGAAAGGATGTCGCAAATTCCTAATTATCGCTGCAATCGCCACAAGCCTGATCCATTGTCACCGAAGCAGTATAGGATAGGCGGTCAATGGGCTGGAGCAGCCCCTGTGCGCGTGCCACAACCTGCAAAAAGGGCGGGCAGCGTGCCAACAGAGTGATGACACTTTCACCACCAAACGAAAGTAGAAACTTATTTTTGTGATCAAGATCACTAAAAAGCCAGGGCTTAACCGCCCGGCATTGTTGTTTTGCAGGGGTAAATTTACAGTGTGCGCAGCTAATAACATTCCTTTTCGTGGAGAAGCATCCTCAATGAACAAATATTCCCTGGTGGGCGATGTGGGAGGCACCAATGCCCGTCTGGCGCTATGCGCACTGGAAACGGGTGAGATCTCACAGGCCAAGACCTTCTCCGGCCTGGAGTTCGAGAGCCTGGAGGCCGTGGTCCGCCATTATCTGGCAGAGCATCCGGAAGCGGTGGTCGTGGATGGCTGCATCGCCATCGCCTGTCCGATTACCGGTGACTGGGTCGCGATGACCAACCACACCTGGGCATTCTCCATTGCTGAGATGAAACAGAACCTGGGGTTCAGCCACCTCGAAATCATCAATGATTTTACCGCAGTATCAATGGCCATCCCGATGCTCGGCGAGCAGGATGTCCTGCAATTCGGCGGTAAAAAAGCACAGCCCGGTAAACCGATCGCCATCTACGGCGCCGGCACCGGCCTGGGCGTGGCGCACCTGGTTCATGCCGGCAACCGCTGGCTGAGCCTGCCGGGCGAAGGCGGCCATGTGGATTTCGCGCCGAACAGCGTGGAAGAAGACATTATCCTTGAGCAGCTGCGCACCGAGCTGGGCCACGTCTCTGCTGAGCGGGTGCTCTCCGGGCCGGGGCTGGTAAACCTCTACCGGGCGATTGTGAAAGCGGACGAGCGCCTGCCGGAAAACCTGCAACCGAAAGACGTCACCGAGCGCGCCCTGGAAGACAGCTGCATCGACTGCCGCCGCGCCCTGTCGCTGTTCTGCGTGATCATGGGCCGCTTTGGCGGCAACCTGGCGCTGAACCTCGGCACCTTTGGCGGCGTGTATATCGCCGGCGGCATCGTGCCGCGTTTCCTGGAGTTCTTTAAGGCGTCCGGCTTCCGTGCCGCGTTTGAAGACAAAGGGCGTTTCAAAGATTACCTGGTGGACATCCCGGTTTACATGATCACCCACGAGCAACCGGGCCTGTTGGGTGCCGGCGCGCACCTGCGCCAGTCGCTGGGCGTCATCCTGTAAGCGGACACCGCGCATAAAAAAGCAGAGCCGGGTGGCTCTGCTTTTTTTACGCCTGGGGGTTGGGTTCAGGGCGTGGTTCGCCGGGGCTGCGCTCAGGCATGTTGCCGGTTGCGCAGGGGGGCGGTGGCATGGGAGGTGTCGCCCACCGGTGGTTTGATCATCAGGGTAATCAGCAGAGACAGCACCGACATCACCCCAATCACCAGGAAGGTGGTATGGAAACCGCCGAAGTGCGCCGCCACAAAGGAGCCGGCCAGCGCGCCGAGGCCAAAGCCCTGATACACCAGCCCGTAGTTTTTGCTGTGGTTACGCAAGCCGAAGAAGTCACCGACAATCGCCGGGAACACGGTGATATTGCCGCCGAAGCAGAACGCGATGGCACCGACGCAGAGGAAGAACAGTGACGAGGTCAGCGGGATAAAGCTCAGCGTCGCCACCGCCAGCGTGGTCACCAGCAGGGTGAAACTGATCACCCGCATCCGGCCGACTTTATCTGACAGCGCCCCGAGGATGATCCTTCCTGCGGTGTTGAAGATGGCAATCGCTGACACGGTGTTGGCGGCCGTGGCCAGATCCATCCCCGCCAGTTGCACTCCGATATCTTTCACAATCCCAATCAGGTACAGGCCGCTCATACAGGCGGTAAAGAAGATCAGGAACAACAGATAGGCTTCTTTGGTTTTCAGCATCTCTGCCACGCTGAAATCGGGTTTCCCGGCCTGGGTGTGCTGGGCAGCAGGCTGCGCCGGCACTTTTTTCTCTTTCAGCAGCAGGGAACCGGCAGCGATCAGCGCCATCACAATCACGCCCCAATAGAGGAACGCCTGCGATACCCCTGCCTGCGCAATCAGTTCCGCATTCACATACTTAAACAACAGGCTGCCGGTGCCGAAGGCCCCGACCGACACGCCGGAAATCAGCCCTTTGCGTTCCGGGAACCACTTAATCAGGTTAGAGAGGGTGGTGATGTAGGCGGTGCCGTCGGCGAAACCGACCACGAACCCGGCCAGCAGGTAGAACTGGGTCAGCGAGGTGGCGTAGGCGCTGGCGATAAGCCCGCAGCCCAGCAGCAGCCCGGCCAGCAGCGTCAGGCGGCGGATGCCGAGGCGCTCCTGGAGCCGCCCGGCGAACAGCGTGGCGATGGCGAGTGAGAAACTGGTGATGGAAAAGGTGGTGGCCACATCGCCCAGCGCCCAGTGGAATTTCTCCACCAGCGGCTGGTTAAACAGGCTCCAGGTGTAAATAGTGCCCAGCCCCATCTGCACGATGATGGTACCCATAACGATCAACCCGCGACTTACCGGTTTACTGCTGTTCATGCCGGCCTCCTGATACGCAAACATGGCCCGTTGGGCCAAACTTTACAGGCCGGAGATGTGCAACAACGGGGATCCGGCCCGCCCACTGGAGCCAGTATACGGGCGGGTTTCAAGCCCGCGATCGGATCGGGAATGAGATGCCGTCAGCGCGGAATGAAATGCATTCAGATGCGCATCAGTTGCCGGAATTCTTTGACCTTGCTGCGGCTCACCGGCACTTCAAAGGGTAAATCGCTCAGCCGCAGGATGTAGGTGTTATTGAACCACGGCACAATTTCGCGGATTTTTGACAGGTTTACACAGTAGGAGCGGTGGCAGCGGAAAAAGAATTCGTCCGGCAGGCGGCTGCAAAACTCGGTGATGTTCATCGGCATGGTGAACGCCTCGCGCCGGGTGTAGACCAGCGTCACCTTCTCCTGCGCGGCGGCGTAGTAGATGTCGTTGATGTCAGTGACGATGATGCGCTCATCCTTGATAAGGTTGATGCTGTGGCTGTGGCGCGCCGCCACCGGCTGCTCACCGCCTGCCACCGGCAGCTCACTGGCGGCCTGCCGGTCGCGGCGGAAATGCGCCTCCAGCTTTTGCAGCATAGTGACGATGCGCGCCTCATGGTAAGGCTTGAGGATGTAGTCAAACGCCTCAATCTCAAACGCCTCGGCGGCGTGTTCCTTATAGGCGGTGATGAAAATAATATAGGGCCGGTGGGCAAATTTGCTGATGTTCTGCGCCAGCAGCACCCCGTCCAGCGACGGGATATTGATGTCGAGGAAAATGGCGTCTACCTGGTGGTGTTGCAGGTATTTCAGCACATCCAGCCCGTCGTCGAAGCTGCCCTCCAGTTGGATGCTGCTGTGGGCATTGATCAGGTATTTCAGCTCCTCCTGAGCCAGGAATTCGTCCTCAACAATAATGGCTTTCACATACTCTCCCCGGTCATAACGCCCGCTCACCGGCCATAACGCCCGGCATCAGGCCAGCGCGGCGTGGTGCTTGCCGCCTTCTTTGGTAATAAAGAACGCAATCTCGGTGCCCGGCGACAACCGGCGGATCTGCAACCCTTCGCCATACAGCAGCGACACGCGGTGATGGACGTTCAGCAGGCCGATTTTATTGCCCGGCATCTCATTGCGCGCCACCCGGTCGATGGTCTCCTGGTTGATGCCGTGGCCGGTGTCCTGCACCGCGACGCGGATGCGGTCACCCACGTGTTTCACGCTTATTGACACCACCCCTTTGCCGCGGCAGGGCTGGATGCCGTGCACAATCGCATTCTCCACCAGCGGTTGGATCAACAGGCTGGGGATCGGCACCGCGATCTCTTCGTCAACGTCATACAGCACCGTGAGCTTGCTGCCGAAGCGCGCCTGTTCAATGGCGATGTAATCCTGCACCTGATGCAGCTCTTTGCGCAGGTCGATCAGCTCGTCATTCAGCTCCAGGTTGTAACGCAGGTAGCGCGACAGGTTGATGATCAGCTGGCGGGCGGTGTCCGGATTAATGCGGATAGAGGAGGAGATGGCGTTCAGCGCATTAAACAGGAAGTGCGGGTTAATTTTGCTTTGCAGCGCGCGCATCTCCGCTTTATTGGCCATCTCCCGCAGTTGCTCGGTACGCGAGACTTCCATCTGGGTGGAAATCATCTGCGACAGCCCGACCGCCATCACCTTCAGCGAATAGGTAATCTTGTGCGCGCGGCAGTAGTAGATCTTCAGCGAGCCGGTCACTTCCCCTTTTTCCCACAAGGGAATGATGATAAGCGAGTGGATCTGCGGCGTACGGTGCATCTCATCGTTGTTCTTGATGGTGATTTTGCCGCGCCGCAGCGTCTCTTTGGTCATCTCGCTGATGATCTCATGGCCGATGTTGTACTGCTCCGCACCGGTGCCGACGTAGGCCAGAATGGTTTTGGTGTCAGTGATGGCGACCGCGTCGGCCTTGATATCACGGCGGATAATGTCGCAGATGGTGGTCAGCGAGGCGTGGTTGATATTGCGGAAATAGGGCAGGGTCTTGTTGGCGATGTCCAGCGCCAGCCGGGCCTGGCGGGCGGCGATCACCTCTTTTTCATCCTCCACGCTCTGCACCAGCAGCACAATCAGGCCGATGCAGGTCGCGCCGAGGATCATCGGCACCGCGATTTTCGAGACAATCTCCAGCCCCAGCGACAGCGGCTGTGCCCACACCACCACCAGCAGCATGGTGAGCGATTCACAGGCCATCCCGGCCGCGATGCCCACCGACCAGCGTTTCTCCTTCAGCACCCGCTGGTGGATAACGCCGGACAGCACCCCGGCGATCACGCTGGTGATAAGGCAGGGAATGGCGGTAATGCCGTGCATGTCGATCGCATAGCGGTGCACCCCGGCAATCACCCCGGTCACGATGCCGACCCACGGCCCGAACAGGATACCGCCGGACATCACGGCGATCACCCGCACATTGACCAGCGAGCCTTCCACATTAATGCCGGAATAGGTGCTGAACAGCGCAAACAGGGAGAAGATGGCGGTCACCGCGGCCAGTTCACGCGGCGTGTGCTGCTCTTTTTGCAACAGCTGGCGGAAGGGGCGGGTACGGGTCAGGAAGAACAGGCAGATAAGCATCAGCGCGGCGCGGTCAAACACCGCCAGCAACATCTCAAAGACCGAATTTTCGAACATCACATGCACAACAGGCATCCTGTGCCATATCACGGGCTTTCACTATAAAGAAAAGCCACCGGGGGCACCAGCGCCGGTGGCTTTGGGTTTTACAGGGGCGTAACCACAGGGTCAGGCATCGATGCCCATCTGTTGCCGCCCGGCCGGGGTGAGGTCGTCAAGCGTGGCACGGCCGGTGAAATCCACCTCGAAATCATCCGCGGCGAAATCGGGCGGCGAGCGGCCGTCCAGGAAACTCGCGGCCTGCTTCGGCAGGTAGGCGGCATTTTTCTCGCACCACGGCGCGGCGGCGATGTACATCACGTTACTGTCAAATTCGCCGTTATGCTCATTCTCCACGGCGTGGATCACATCGCAGTGCCAGAACACGGTGTCGCCCGGCTCCAGATCAGGGATGGGCGACACCGCCTCCAGCAGCAGCGGGTGCCACTTTTCGGAAATCGACAGCGCGCGGCCCGGCGCGGCGTCACACAGGTCATCCTCCGGCACATCGTCCTGCAACGCCCGCAACAGCACATAGGCCATCGCATTGGCAATCGGGATCAGGTTCAGCGTCCCGGCGTGGGTGCGTTGCGGCGTCAGCGCCGTCCAGCCCTGGAACGTGCGGAACATCGAGCAGACCGCCGGGGAAGGGAACTCACGCGCCTCCGGCCGCCCCTCTGCGGCGAACGGGTTATAGTCGCGCCAGTTCCCGGCGAACACATGGCGGTAAACGTGGCGGAAATTCTCATCCAGCCAGCGCTCCAGTGAGCCGCCGTCCACGTGCGGCGACAGCCCCAGCGACGAGGAGCGCGGCGGGCGGCGGCGGGTACGGTCGGCGTAACTCACCACCCGCTCCGGGTCGAAATGCTGTTTGCCGTTGCTGTCAGCGTCCCACAAACGGTTGAGGAACACCTGCACCGCTTTCATCCGCGCATCCTGGCGCGCCTCAACCTGCGGCTGTGACCAGTAAATGCCGTAAATCTGCGGCTTACTGGCGGCCAGCGTGCCGAAATAGTTGTCTTCTGCCGCGTTTTTCAGCCGCTCGACAAAGTTATTGCCTTCCAGATAGTCGCCAATCATCTGGTTCCAGCGCTGCGCCTTTTCCCGTGGGAACACCCCGCGGATGGCACAGGCACCGCGCTGGCGGATCAGCGCTTTCTGCTGCTCGCTCACGCGGCCCTGCAAAATATCTTCGGCGTCCAGTTGCGGCACCGGGTTTTCACCGCGTGCCAGCTCACTGCGGATCGTCGTCACCTGCTGGCGGATCGCCTGTTCAACGTCCTGAAAAACGTTTTTATAATCAGGCAGATCGCGGCGGAGCTGCTGTTTGACTTTTCGGATGGCATCGGGAATGTTATCAAGGGTCAGAGCGGCCATAATGCATCTCCAGGGTAGGGGTAACAGGCAAAGTTGTTTTGTTTGTGTTGTACAACTGTTAATCATTATGGGCTGTATTAATGCGAAAGAAAAGGGATTAACTTTCAAATGAAACATCCTCTTTTACGTATGAAGATAACACCCCGGAGGCGTCGGATATGCACCTGAGCACCGCAAGGCTTACCTTACAGACCATGACGGAAGCGGACTGGCCGCTGTTTCTGCAACTGCAACAGGACCCGCGTGTCATGGCATTTGTGGCAGACCCGCGCAGTGAGGCGGCAATCCGCGCCCAGTTTGAGGCCCGGCTGCCGGCGTGGGAGAAAACCAGCCACCACTGGCTCTGCCTGGTGATCCGGGAAAAAGAGAGTGGGGCGGCGCTGGGCGTGACCGGTTTTCTGCCGGAGTGGGAGCCGTTCCGCCAGGCTGAAATAGGGTTCATGATGCTGCCGGACGCGCAGGGGCGCGGATACGCCAGCGAGGCACTGGCCGCCGTGTGCGACTTTGCGTTCGACAGTTGCGGCTTCCACCGGTTGAAAGCGCTGGTGGTCGAAGGCAACCGCGCCTCACGCCGGGTGCTGGAAAAGTGCGGCTTTGAGTGGGAAGGCACCTTACGGGATAACTACCAGCTGGACGGCGAATGGGAAAGCGACTGGCTGATGGCGCGGATAAACCGTGGATAACGGACGCTTTTTACCGGCAGGTAAAAGGGGTTACCGCGGCGCAGACGGAAAAACATCGATAAAAAATTTTTATAGATAAGTGATGTAAATGTAAAAAATAAGTTGCAGTCGGCTCGACAGCCTTTTTCCGCTGCGATAAGGTCATCTTTCGACCGCAACGCGGTCAACGTCGCTCGGACGGTCCGGGCGCTAACGTGACATTGAGGACATCATGGCTGAACCCCGTGCATTACGCCGCTTTACCCGCATTGAACGTCTCCCTCCCTATGTGTTCAACATTACCGCCGAGCTGAAAATGGCGGCCCGCCGCCGTGGTGAAGACATCATCGACTTCAGCATGGGCAACCCGGACGGCCCGACGCCGCCGCATATTGTGGAAAAACTCTGCACCGTGGCACAGCGTGAGGATACCCACGGCTACTCCACGTCCCGCGGCATCCCGCGCCTGCGCCGGGCCATTTCCCGCTGGTACGCGGACCGCTACCAGGTGGAGATTGACCCGGAAAGCGAGGCGATCGTGACCATCGGCTCGAAAGAGGGGTTGGCGCACCTGATGCTGGCAACGCTGGACCACGGCGACACCGTGCTGGTGCCGAACCCCAGCTACCCGATCCATATCTACGGCGCAGTGATCGCCGGGGCGCAGGTGCGCTCCGTGCCGCTGGCCGAGGGCGTCGATTTCTTCGGTGAGCTGGAGAAAGCGATCCGTGAGTCGATTCCGCGGCCGAAAATGATGATCCTGGGTTTCCCTTCCAACCCGACCGCGCAGTGCGTGGAACTGGATTTCTTTGAGCGGGTGGTGGCGCTGGCGAAGCAGTATGACGTGCTGGTGGTGCATGACCTGGCTTATGCCGACATCGTCTATGACGGCTGGAAAGCGCCGTCCATCATGCAGGTGCCGGGCGCGAAAGAGATTGCGGTGGAGTTCTTCACGCTCTCCAAAAGCTACAACATGGCGGGCTGGCGCATCGGCTTCATGGTCGGCAACCCGGAGCTGGTCAGCGCGCTGGCGCGGATTAAAAGCTACCATGACTACGGCACCTTCACCCCATTGCAGGTGGCGGCGATTGCCGCACTGGAAGGGGATCAGCAGTGCGTGCGTGATATCGCCGAGCAGTACCGCCAGCGGCGCAATGTGCTGGTGAAAGGGCTGCATGAGGCGGGCTGGATGGTTGAGAACCCGAAAGCCTCGATGTATGTCTGGGCGAAAATCCCGGCGGCTTACGCCCACCTTGGCTCGCTGGAGTTTGCCAAAAAGCTGCTGGCCGAGGCGAAAGTCTGTGTGTCGCCCGGCATCGGCTTTGGTGACTACGGGGATACCCATGTGCGCTTTGCCCTGATTGAAAACCAGGACCGCATCCGCCAGGCGGTACGCGGCATCAAAGCGATGTTCCGGGCCGATGGCCTGCTGGCGGCCCCTGCCAAAAGCAACGAGCCCGCCGGCAGCAATGAGGCGGCGGGCTAAACCTGCCGGGCTAACCTTACCGGACAAAGAAAAAAGGGCGCAAATGCGCCCTTTTTGTTGGGTAACGTCTCTGTGGCCTTACCGCATCAGCATGGTGAAGGCACCCAGCCAGACGGCCATCATAAACGACACACCCATCACGAAATATTTCACGTCTCTTTCCCCAGAATACAGATGCCGTCAGCAACCCTTGCGATGGCCGCGGCGAAAAATGGTGGGGGCAGCCCCAGGCGTTTACCCGGCTGCCCGATAACCCGGTTAGAACAGGGAAAACACCAATGCCCAGAACAGAACACAAAAGGTAAAAATGCCAAGCCAGGTTATGCGGCGGCTCATCATAGTGGTTGCCTCGCTGAGAGCAGATATCCCGGATATCGGCCCCGGCCGGGAAAACTTTAGCTGCCCGGCAGCAAATTGTGGTGCCATTCCCTCTTTTGTGGTTAAAGTGCCGCTTAAGCCCAGTTTTATATATAGAAAAAATATAATTGTAGAAGTGATTTATAAGATGGTTTAATGCTTTTAACATTTGGATTAAGCGTCTACTTGTTGTAATGCAACCTGTTCACCCTGAAAGTGCAGTAACGCGGTGTTAAAAGTATTATGAATTTTAATTAAAACTAACGCGATGTCTGTGTATAAAATAGGGGGCTTAGTGGTGGAGCACTGCCCAGGAACAGAATTTCCTGACGATTTACGGCAGATTTAACCGCATTTGCTGAAATCTTGATGAAATTTTTTAATCCTTGCGCTGCAAGAAAAAGCGGCATTGGCATGGCCGGCAGGCAAAATTCCCAGTTTCTGTTTACGCTTATAACATTACCGCCGCGGTTATCATTTTGCGGTGTGCTTTGAATAAGTGTCGACACTTCACCATGGAAAGGCAGCAATTCAGTGAGGCAGTACCGAATGAAGGCAGCAACACCGATAAAATCAATAGCCGGGTCACCACCCTGAAAAAATTGATAACGTGTGGTCGCTGATTAGGGTAGCAATGTCAACACTATGGTCACCGGCGGCAACGTCAGTTGCAGTTATTACCGCGTGACACTTTTTTATGAGTGAGGTACATGAATAATTTTTACTTCATCTGTCAGCATTGTGGAGGTGAAGATTTTGAGTCTTTGGACCAATCTGAAGTTTCCGGTACATCTCCTGTTTATCTGTGTTGTGACTGCGGTCACCAAGTAAATCAAGAGGATATCCATAGGTTTCATTATCTTATCAAAGATGAAAGTATTAGCTGGCTGGTCGAATAGCCGCACTGATCGGTAAAAAAAGTGGGTGTTTATAGCGCATCGCCTGTATTCAGTAATCCCTTTTCTTTTCTCCGGTTATATCTTCTGCTCTTTTCACTTCTCTGAAATTTCCTTTATCTCCGTGAGGGTTATCAAAAGGCTCTGCCTGCCTTGTATAGCCCTCTGGCCCTTCCTGTTTTCAAACATCACCGTGACAGGGATGTCCGGTAACGCTTTACCCCCAGTTATTTTAAGGTCGCTTAGTGCAGTGCATAAGGCTTATTTTTTTAAAGCCGCAAATAAACGCCGGATTAAGGGCTTTATTACCGGATTGATCGCTGCAAATAAATCTATCAATAAATAAAACCGGCAAAAAAACAAAAATGGCGCAGAGTGAGAATAATCCTGCCATTTACCGATGGCCGTGAAGTCGTAATGGAACCGGTTCCTAAGGGGCGGAGTGAGTAAATACGTCGCGAAATGTGATGAAAACCGCTATCCGGCCAGTTGGCTTTGCAGAAGGCCAGAACCTGCTGACGTCACTTATCCGTTAAAGAACACCGGCATCCGCCAACAGGTTCTGTAAACCCTTTCCGTAAACGATTTTTATCAATCAGGAAACCGGCCAGGTCATGGGTGCCGGGCCGGCTTCGTGACATGATCAGACAGCGGAGGTTTTGAACACCGACACTGTCCTGGCCAGATGGTCGGCCTGTTCTTCCAGTGACACCGCCGCCGCAGCCGCCTGCTCAACCAGAGCGGCGTTCTGTTGCGTGACTTCATCCATCTGCGCTACCGCAATGCTGACATGTTCGATGCCGTTGGCCTGCTCATCAGACGCCGTAAAGATTTCGGCCATGATGTCTGACACACGGCGGATGGCGCTGACAATTTCGCCCATGGTGGCGCCGGCATCCGCCACCAGCTCGGAACCCTGGGTGACGCGGGTGTTCGAGGCACCGATCAGTTGCTTGATCTCTTTGGCGGCGTTGGCGCTGCGCTGCGCCAGGGCGCGCACTTCACTGGCCACCACGGCGAACCCGCGGCCTTGCTCACCGGCACGGGCGGCTTCCACCGCGGCGTTCAGCGCCAGGATATTGGTCTGGAAGGCGATGCTTTCGATGGTGCCGATAATATCCACCACATGTCTGGAGCTTTCCGCGATGGCAGACATGGTGGTGACCACCTGTTCCACCACATCACCGCCGCGCACCGCCACCTGCGAGGCATCGGTGGCCAGTGAGCTGGCATGTTGGGCGTTGGCAGTGTTCTGGCGCACCGTGGCAGTGAGCTGTTCCATGCTGGCTGATGTCTCCTCAAGCGAGGCCGCCTGCTGTTCGGTACGGCTGGAGAGGTCAGTATTGCCGCTGGAGACCTCTTTGGCGGCATTATCAATCATGGAGGCGGCCGTCTGGATATCAGACACCACGCGGATCAGTTGCGACTGCATTGTGGCCAGGGCATCCAGCAACATCCCGGTTTCATCGCGGGAGTCCGCCACCAGTACCGAGGTCAGATCCCCTTTGGCGATGGCTTGCGCCGCAGCCACGGCCCGGTGCAGCGGGGCGGTGATGGAGCGGGCCAGCAGGTAACCCAGCGTGATCGCGATGCCCAGCCCAAACAGTGCGCCAAACGCCAGGGTCAGGGTGGTGTGTGTGCGGGTGGATTGCACGGCAATCTGGCGTGCGCCAAGCAGCGACTGCTCCTCACCTGAAACCTCCATAATCACCGCGCGCATGCTGTCCATCTGCGCTTTGCCGGTGTTGGCGCGGAAGGCCGCGAGGAAGGCCTCCGGCGTCATCGCGCCGGTCGTCTGCGCACGGCGGTTATCCAGCAATACCTGGGCGAAAGAGGTGGTCCACTGCTGTTGCTGTTTCAGCAACTGATCCAGGCGATCCTGCTGGGCCGGGTTGTCTGGGGTTAACGCTTTCGCTTTATTGAGGTGTTCGATAAACGCCGCCTGGCCCGTGGTGTAAGGCTGCAACATGGCGTCATCGCCGCTGAGTGCAAAGCCCCGCAAGCCGGTTTCCATATTGACCAGGCTTTCCACCAGCGCACGGCTTTCGTCGATCACCTGGTAAGTGTGGACGTTCCAGTCATTGGCACTGACAATCCGGGAGAAGTTCATATAAAACGATGCGCAGATAATGATAAGAACCGCTACCACGGCACCAAAGGCAGCGATAAATTTTTGACGAATACTGAAATTCTTTAGCATGATTCATTTACCCACGCGTTAAACGTGTATTGAGTCGGTTATCAGGGAAAAGGGCAGACAACAAATCGGCCGGCGTCGGCAATTCTTTAGCGCGGCAAACATATTTAATGGGCAGGCAGGGCAGAACCGCCCTAAATGCTAAAGCAGGGTGATAATTACGCACGTAAAACGCAGGGTTAAGGTTCAGGGAATTATGGATCCAGGCCACACCCGCCGCAGGCTTTCCGGTGAGTGGCGGCAGGGGAGTAACACCCCTATCACGCTGTTTTTAAATCACGCCGGATTATTTACGCCGGAAATCCCCTAAAAGTATCAGGTATTCACCGCCATTCTGTGTTCCCCCTCTCTTGTTGTTTTATTAGCCGCTACCCAGAATAGCGTATTCCGCGCGTTGCCGATCCCGGCATCACGGCCTTATTCCGGCGTGATCCCTGACGCCGGTCTCTTTGTATTAAGAGAAACGTAACGAAAAAGATCACTTTATGTTGGGCTGCGCGGTTATCAGCCGGCCAGGGGAAATGAAACACCACACAATAAGGGCAGCCGATGAAATACTGCTTTCCTGAGACATTCTGGTGGGGCACGGCGACCAGCGCCACGCAATCCGAAGGCCGGCTCCCCGGCGACGGCAAAGGCGACAATATTTGGGATTACGCCTCGCACCATTTTAATGAACGCTTTTATCAGGGCGTCACCACGGAGAATACCTCCACGTTTTACCGCCACTGGCGGGAGGATATTCAGCGTGCCAAAGCCCTTGGCCTGAACTCTTTTCGCACCTCGATCTCCTGGTCACGTTTAATTCCGGACGGCGACGGCGAGATTAACCCGAAGGCAGTCGAATTTTATAATAATGTCATTGATGAATTGCTTGCCCAGGGCATTGAGCCTTTTATTAATCTCTACCATTTCGATATGCCGATGGCGCTCCAGGAAAAAGGCGGCTTTGAACATCGCGACGTGGTGGACGCCTTCGCGCGGTATGCCGATAGATGCTATCAATTGTTCGGCGACCGCGTGCGCTACTGGTTTACCTTTAATGAACCCCTTATTCCGGCAGAGGCGGGCTACCTGCACCCGCGCCATTACCCTTACGTCAGCGATTTCCGCCGCGCCGCCCAGGTGCTGCACCATATCGTGATGGCGCACTGCAAAGCAGTTGCCGCCTGGCGCAAACGGGCGCTGCCGGGGAAAATCGGCATCATTATGGATGTGATCCCGGTGTATCCCCGCAGTGACAGCCCGGAAGACACCCAGGCGGCGGCGATGGCCGACCTGTTTTACACCCGCAGCATCAATGAGCCGATATTGTGCGGCCGCTACCCGGCGGAACTCATCGCCTTACTGAAAGAACATCACCAACTGCCTGACGTGTTACCGGGCGACACCGAATTACTGGCGGCGACGCAGATTGACCTGCTCGGCATTAATTATTACCGCCCGCGGCGGGTCAAAGCGCGTGAAACGCCCTTTGACGCATCCGAGGGTTTTTTGCCGGAGTATTTCTTTGAAGAGTATGTGATGCCGGGCCGCCGGATGAATACCTCACGCGGTATCGAAATATATCCGCCCGCGATTTATGACATCGCCATGCTGATTAAAAACCGTTACGGCAATATCCCCTGGTTCGTGTCGGAAAATGGCATCGGCATCATGGACGAAGAGCAGTTTATGGTCGAGGGCGAAGTGCAGGATGACTACCGGATTGTGTTTTTACAGGAGCATTTAGCCTGGCTGCATCACGCCATAGCCGACGGCAGCCGGTGTCTGGGTTACCACATGTGGACATTTATTGATTGCTGGTCGTGGCAGAACGCCTATAAAAACCGGTACGGCTTTTATCGTCTTGACCTCGCCACCCAACAACGTTCACTGAAAAAATCCGGCCGCTGGTTCCGCCGCGTGATTGAAAATAATGGCTTTGAGGAGAACGACCATGCCGGGCTTTGAAACACTGGTGGAAAAATTATTGCCGGTGGCCAATGCCATCGGCAACCAGCGCCATATGCAGGCGGTCCGCAATGGGCTTATCTCTATTTTACCGCTCACGATTGTCGGGTCATTTTTTGTGATTTTGCTGAATATCCCGATTAAAGGCTATATGGCCTTTATTGCGCCCTGGCGCGATATCCTCGACGTCCCGTTTCGTTTCACCGTCGGGCTGATGTCGCTCTATGCCGCGTTTACCATCGGCTCTTTCCTCGGCAAAAGTTATAAGCTCAATGAGATGACCAGCGGCCTGCTGGCGATGCTGGCAACCCTCCTGATGGTGGTGCCGGTAAATATTACCCAGGGCGTGACGGTGACGGGGGAGGCGGTGGCCGGGCGTTATATCCCGTTGACGTCGCTCAGCTCGCAGGGGCTGTTCGGGGCCATCATCTCCTCGCTGGTGGCGATTGAGATTTTCCGCTTTATCAAGACGCGCAATATCGACATCACCATGCCGGCCGGGGTGCCGCCGGTGGTGGCAAGCTCGTTTTCCGCGCTGTTCCCGACACTGGCGGTGGTGCTGGTGTTCTGGATCCCGCGGCACTTCCTGAATATCGATATCAATGCGCTGATAAGCACCCTCATCATGCCGCTGAAAGGCTTTATGACCGGCACCAACCTGTTTGGCGGCATGGTGACGCAGTTCATGATCGACCTGTTCTGGGTACTGGGCATTCATGGCCATGCGGTGATGGGGCCGCTGATCCGCCCGCTCTGGGATCAGGCGATTATGCAGAACATGGAGCTGTTCCAGTCCGGCGTCAGCGCCTATGAGCTGCCCAACATTTTCACCGAGCAATTTTTCCAGTGGTACGCGCAGATGGGGGGCACCGGCTCGACGCTGGCGCTGGTGGTGCTGTTCATCCGTTCCAGGGTGGTGTACCTGAAACAACTGGGGAAACTGTCGTTTATCCCTGGGCTGTTTAACATCAATGAGCCGATGATTTTCGGTGCGCCGATTGTGATGAACCCGCTGCTGGCGATCCCGTTTGTCCTGGCGCCGATGGCCAACACGCTGGTGGTGTACCTGTTTACCGTCAGCGGGTTAATCCCGCGCATGATGGTGAAGCCGCCGTTTACCGTCCCGGCCCCGCTCGGGGCGCTGATCACCACCAACTGGAACCTGATCGCCTGCGGGCTGGTGTTTATCTGCTTCTTTATCTCGCTCGCCATCTACTACCCGTTCTTTAAGGTCTACGAGAAAAAGATGCTGGAAACCGAACGCCGCCAGCAGGAAGAAAAAGCCAGGGAGGTGGCGCAGGCGACGCGCTGACGCTCTCTCGCCTGTCAACCCCGCCGCCTGCAAAGCCCGCGCCCGGCCGGGCGCGGGGAGGGCAGATCAGAATGCAGTGTCCAGCTCTTCCAGCACGTTGTACTCGTCATCCACCAGCAGCAGCGTTTTCCATTTATCGAACGTCAGGCACGGGTGCGAGGTGCAAAACAGCAGGATATCGCCCACCTGCACCTCCGCGCCCGGCTTCAGGGTCAGCATGGCGTGCTGGTCCATCATGCCGGTGGTTTCCATCGTCAGTGCCGGGTGCGGCAGCGCGACGCCCCGGCGGTAATGCGCGATCGGCTGCGGCAGCCCGGCATCAAATGCGCTGTCACGCTTGCCGAAATTAGCGATGGCCCGGCCCGCTTCCGGCACGGATTGCACCAGCGCTGCCAGCTCCATGGCCGAGGTTAAACTGCCGCCCAGATCGCAGGCGACGTTGTCCCGCGCCATCAGCGCGTCCTGTGCGTCCTGGTAAATGCCGCCGTCATGGGTGATGTAGCAGCCGGGGCGGATGGCGATGCGGCAATTGGCCGGTTTCTCCGCCTCCAGCCAGACATTGCACACCACGTCATACCACACCGACCCCGCGCCGGTGAGCAGGAACTCCCCGTCGGCATGGGGCGCGAGCCGGCAGGCCAGCGCGGCGGCGTCACGCAACAGCGCTTCCACCTTCGGCTGCGCCTGTTCGCCGTGCACCACGCCTTCGTAGAGCTCCAGCCCGCGCAGCCGCAGGCCCGGCAGGGCAGCCAGCGTCTCTGCCAGCGCCAGCGCCTCATCGGCGGAACGGCAACCGCAGCGGCCGCCCGGCACGCCCAGCTCAATCAGCACGTCCAGCGTCTGGTGTTGTGCGGCGAAAAACGCGGAGAGGGTGCGTGCGTTGGCCGCGCTGTCGACACAGCAGAGGAAATCCATCGCCGGGTAACGGGCTTTCAGTTGCGAGATCAGCGTCATGTTCGCCTTGCCCAGCAGCTGGTTCACCATCAGCACGCGCGAAATGCCGCTCTGCATCGCCACGCTGGCCTGCCACGCCGTGCCGACGCCGATCGCCCAGGCGCCGGCGCGTTGCTGTTGCTGAAAAATCCACGGTGTCATGGTGGTTTTGCCGTGCGGTGCCAGGGAGACGCCGCGCGCGTCAGCGTAACGTTGCATCCACTGAATATTGTTTTCCAGCGCGGTTTTCTTAATCAGTGCCGCAGGCAGGCACACCTCTTCCCGCAGCACATTGGCCGGGGTGGTGATAAGGGCAGACTTGTGGGAAACGAGAGGCTCTTCCTGATATTTCATAACACACTTCCTCCGGGTGGGTACTTTCTTTCAGGGTGGGTATCTTTTTTAAGTTTTTGTAATTATTAAATAAATAGTTATGGCGTGGCGTTTAATGAATAAAAGTATCAGTAATTCGTCAGCGTTTTGCGTAATTTTCCACTGTTTTCACCCATTGTAAATGGTTAACTTCAGCGCAGGCTATAAAGGGGGTAAGGAACACATGAAGTTCGACTATCTGTTCAGGAATGTCACGGTCATTGATGGCTCCGGCGGCGCGGAATACCGGGCGGATGTGGCAGTGCAGGGCGATCGCATCGCTGAGATTGCGCCCTCTGTCGCGGGCGGGGCCGTGCACGAGATCGAGGGCCGCGGGCGCGTGCTGGCACCGGGATTTATCGACGTCCACACCCATGACGACATCAACATTATCCGGATGCCCGACTATTTACCCAAGATCAGCCAGGGCGTGACCACGGTGATCGTCGGCAACTGCGGCATCAGCGCGGCGTGCGCGACGATAAAAGGCGAGGTGCCGGACCCGATGAACCTGCTCGGCGACGCGCCCCAGTTTGCCTACCCCACGGTGGAGGCCTACGCGCAGGCGGTGGCGCAGGCGCGCCCGGCAATAAACGTGGGCACGCTGGTCGGCCACACCACGCTGCGCAACAACCAGATGGCGTCGCTGTTCCGCGCAGCGACCGTGGAGGAGATTGCGGCAATGCGCGCCGAACTGGAACAGGCGCTGCGCCAGGGCGCGCTGGGGCTGAGCACCGGCCTGGCCTACGCCAGCGCGTTCCAGTCCACCACCGAGGAAGTGATGGCGCTGGCTGAGGCACTGACCGCGGAAGAGGGCCTGTATACCACCCATCTGCGTTCAGAATTTGAGCCTATCCTGGAGGCGCTGGACGAGGCGTTCCGCATCGGCCGCCACAGCCGGGTGCCGGTGGTGGTCTCGCACCATAAATGCGCCGGGGCGAAAAACTGGGGCCGTACCGTGGAGACCCTAGCGCTGTTCGACCGCGTGCGGGCGCAGCAGGACGTCGCCTGTGACTGCTATCCCTATTCTGCCAGCTCCTCCACGCTGGACATGAAACAAGTCACCGACGACTTCGACATCGTTATCACCTGGTCGGAGCCGCACCCGGAAGTGGCAGGGCAGACGCTTAAGCAGATCGCGGCGCGCTGGTCAGTGTCACTGCATGAGGCCGCCGCGGCGCTGATGCCCGCCGGGGCCATTTACTACAACATGGACGAGCAGGACGTGCGGCGTGTGCTGCGCTACCCGGTGACGATGATAGGCTCTGACGGCCTGCCGAACGACCCGATGCCGCACCCGCGCCTGTGGGGGGCGTTCCCGCGTGTGCTGGGCCACTACAGCCGGGACGAAAAGCTGTTCCCGCTCACGGTTGCCGTCCACAAAATGACCGGGCTGTCGGCGGCCCGTTTCCGCCTGCCTGAACGCGGGCTGGTGAAGCGCGGTTATTATGCCGATCTGGTGCTGTTTGACCCGGCCACGGTACGCGATGCGGCCAGTTTCAGTGATCCGAAACAGCCTGCGGCGGGCATTGAGGCCGTGATGGTGAACGGGGTAATGAGTTATGGTCAGAGCCAACAGGTAACAGGGCGCGCAGGGCGTTTTCTGCGCCGGGAAAAGGCAATAAGGAGCATACATGAGCATTAAACGTTATGGCGTCGGTGGCAGCACCGGCACCGGCGGGCAGGCGCTGCCGTTCGCTAAAGCCGTTGAGGCGGCGGGGTGGCTTTACGTCTCCGGGCAAACGCCGATGAAAGAGGGCGAAGTGGTGGAGGGCGGCATTATTGAGCAGTCCCGCCTGGCGATTCAGAACTGCGTGGACATCATGGCTGACGCCGGTTACACCCTGGCGGACGTGGTGCACGTGAAGGTGTACCTGACGGATGCCCGCTATTTCGCCTCGTTTAATAAAGTCTTCCGTGAATTTTTCGGCGAGCACCCACCGGCCCGCGTCTGCTGCGTGGCGGATCTGGTGGTGGATTGCAAAGTGGAAGTGGATGTGACCTGCTACCGGGCTGACCGGGGCTGACGTTTCTGTAAGGCACCCTCTCCCGCCGGGAGAGGGCGAAAATAATTAAAGATGATGCCGGCCTGTTTTTACAGGCCAACGGGTTTCCTGTGCTTTTTTTCAGGGCGAGCCATTAATGTGAGCCTTAACGTAAAGTCTGGATGTGAGCCATGAATAATCTCTCTTTCCTTATTTGGTTTGGCCTTTATGCCTGCGCGATGAGTTTTCTCGGCTGGTATGTATCACGGCAGCAAAAAAACGGTGATGACTTTTTATTGGGCGGGCGTTCCCTGCCGTTATTCCTGACGCTCGGCTCCACCGTCGGCACGATGGTCGGCACCGGCTCAAGCGTTGGTGCCGTGGGGTTTGGCTACCTCAACGGCTGGGCCGGGATGCTGTACGGCCTGGGCGGCGCGGTGGGTATTCTGCTGGTGGCCTGGTTATTTGCCCCGGTGCGTAATTTGCGTTTTATGACCATGAGCGAAGAAATATCGTATTATACCGGCGGCAGTAAAATCGTGAAAAACAGCGTGGCGATATTAATTTTTATCGCGTCAATTGGCTGGCTCGGTGCGCATATTTTAGGGGGCGGATTATATCTGGCCTGGGCGAGCGGCATCGATATTACGACGGCAAAAATAATCATTGCCGCGGCCTTTATTGTTTATGTCGGTATTGGCGGGTATTCCGCGGTAGTCTGGATTGATACCGTGCAGTCACTGGTGCTGTTTATCGGGTTTATTCTCATGGCGTGGCTGGCGGTGGATCACGTCGGCGGCTGGCAGCCCATCCGGCAGGCGGTGGACCCGGCGGCACAAAGCCTGTTTGCCGTCGACAAACTCGGCGTCCTGCCTGCGCTCTCCCTGGCGGTGGTGATCGGCGTCGGCGTGCTGGCGACCCCCTCATACCGCCAGCGCATCTATTCGGCGAAGTCCGTCTCCACCCTGCGTAAATCCTTTATCATCACCGGCATGCTGTACCTCGGCTTCTCGTTCCTGCCGGCGATCATCGGCATGGCCGCCTACACCATGAACCCTGCGTTGGAGAACAGCGGCTTCGCCTTCCTGTTCGCGACCCAGGTCTTGCCGCCGGTGCTGGCGATGGCGGTGCTGATCGCGGGGATGTCGGCCAACATGTCCTCCGGCAGCTCAGACGCCATCGCGGCGGTTTCTATTATGCTGCGCGACCTCTATACCCTGATTACCGGCCATATGCCCGCGCCGGAGCGGGCCATCCGCCTGTCACGCCTGTTCCTGGTGCTGGTGATTGGCCTGGCGCTGCTGTTCGCGCTGACCTCTGACGACATCATCGGCTACATCACCAAAATGATCTCCATGATTATGTCCGGCATGTTCATCTGCTCCCTGCTCGGCCGTTTTTGGACGCGCTTTAACTGGCAGGGCGCGCTGGCCGCGCTGGCGGGTGGGGCAGGTACCGCCCTGCTGATGCTGGCCAACAGCGGCTGGATGGCGACCTGGGGCAACCCGTGCATCCCGTCGGTGCTGGCGAGCCTGGCGTGCGCCGTGGTGGTCACACTGGTGACCCCGGCGAACACCATGAGCCGCGAGGAGGCGCTGGCGATGATCACCCGCGAACGGGAAAGCCGGCCGCAGGCCGTGCCGGTTCAGCCGGCCAGTGCGCCACAGGGGGCCGCCAATGAGTGACAACGTGATAGCGGTTGACTGGGGCTCCAGCCAGTTGCGGGCGTGGCAGGGCGATAAAACGCTGGCCCTCCCGCTGGGCATCAGCCGCCTGAACGGCCTCTCCCCCCGCGAGGTCTTTGAGCAACACATCGCGCCGTGGCGTGAAAGCGCGGCCACGCCGGTGCTGATGGCCGGGATGATCGGCAGTGACGCGGGCTGGCAGCCGGTGCCTTACCTGCCGTGCCCGGTGCCGCTACGGGCATTGGCCGCCCGGCTGTGCGAGGTGGCGGACAACGTCTGGATTGTGCCGGGGCTGAGGGCCGGGCGCGAAGAAGTGATGCGCGGTGAGGAGACGCAACTGCTGGGCGCGACGCAACTGGCCCCGGCGGGCTGTTACGTGATGCCGGGCACCCACAGCAAATGGGTGCAGGTGGAGGACGGCGGCGTCACCGGCTTCTCCACCGCCATGACCGGTGAGCTTCACCACCTGCTGATGACGCACTCGCTGATCGGCAACGGGCTGCCGGCGCAGGCGGAGGACAACGCCCGGTTTTGCCAGGGGCTGGAACGCGGCCTGGCTGCCCCGTCGCTGGTCAGTGAACTGTTCCGGCACCGGGCGGCGCGCGTGCTGGGCGGGTTGCCTGCGGCCTCAGTAGGCGAGGCGCTCTCCGGGGTGCTGATTGGCGCGGAAGTCCGCGCCATGCTCACCGCACGCCCGCTACACACTATCACGCTGGTGGGCAGCGCGGCGCTGTGCTGCCGCTATCAGCAGGCGTTCGCCTGCGCCGGGGTGGATACCCGCAGCCTCTGCGGCGACCGCGCCTTTCTGCAAGGGATAAGGAGTCTTCTTGATGCACGATGCTAACCCGTTAGTCGCCATTTTACGCGGCATTACACCCGCTGAGGCCGAAGGCCACCTCGGCGCGCTGATAGACGAGGGCTTCCGCTACCTGGAGATCCCGCTCAACTCACCAGACTGGCAGCGCAGCATCCCGCAGATGGTCCGCCGCTTTGGCGACCGGGCTGTGATCGGCGGCGGGACGGTGCTGAACGTGGATCAGGTGGAGGTGCTGGCACAGGCCGGGGCGACGCTGGTCGTCACGCCCAATACCCATCCGCCGGTGATCCGCCGCGCCGCCGCGCAGGGGATGCGGGTGTGCGCCGGGTGCGCCACAGTGACGGAAGCCTTTGCCGCGCTGGAGGCGGGCGCGCAGTGGCTGAAAATTTTCCCTGCCTCGGCGTTTGGGCCGGCCTATATTTCCGCCCTGAGAGCCGTGCTGCCGCCGGCTGTCCCGGTGCTGGCGGTGGGCGGCGTGACGCCGGAGAACCTACGGGATTACCTGAACGCAGGCTGCCGGGGGGCCGGGTTGGGCAGTGAGCTGTACCGCGCCGGGCAGGGCGTTGAGGTCACCCGGCGGCAGGCGCGACGGTTTATGGCGGCGCTGGGCCACCCCGTGGTGCCGGATTAGTCCCCCAGCGGCTGGCGGTCTGCGCCGCCGCGGTGGCTGTCCAGCGCCAGCTTAATCCGCCGTAACCGGTCTTTCGCCTGGCTTTTGTTGGCCATCGCCAGCTCGGTGGCCAGCACATCCACCATCGCCAGCATGGCGTAGCGCGACGTGCTCGGCTTAAAGATGTAGTCGTTTTCGCGCACCATCAGCGGCAGCACCAGATCCGCCTGCTGCGCCAGCGGCGTCCCGTCCGGGGTAATGGCGATCACTTTTGCGCCGTACTGTCTGGCGATGGCGGCGCTCTCCACCACGTCCGGCGTAAAACCGCCCAGCGACAGCGCGATCGCCACATCATTGGGCGCGACCGATGCCGCCATCATCCGCACCAGCAGCCCATCGCTCTGGCTCACCACCGGCAGGCCGAGGCGGAACAGCCGGAACTGCAACTCCTGCGCGCAGACCGTGGAGCCGCCGCCCATGCCGAAGGCCAGAATTTGCCGCGCCCCGCTCAGCCAGCCCACTGCTTTTTTCAGCGCGTCCGGGTTCAGCGCCCGGCGGTTGATGTCCAGCACGTTGATGATCGCGCCGTAAATCCCCTGCACGCCCTCCAGATCCGGCACATCAATGATAAAACGCTGCCCCACGGCGAGCGACTGCGCCAGCTTGACCTTCAGCTCGCGCACATCTTTGCAGCCGATGGCGCGGGCAAAGCGGGTAATCGACGCCTGGCTGGTCTCTGTCAGGCGCGCCATTTCCGCAATCGGCAGTGCCGCGGCAGTCTGCACGTCATCGAGGATAAATTGCGCGATACGTTTTTCGGTGGCGGTAAGTTCCACGAAGCGGTCAGTGATACAAGAGATGATGTCGATGGAGTAGCCCATAGCGTGTCCCTGAAAGTGAGCAACCGGGAAAAGCGCAGCCAGCGTGTCCGGCGCCCGGCACACAAAAAGAAGGGTATTTTGTACCATAGGTGCAGGGAGACGAGCTATTGAATATCGGGCGTGCCGGAGCATGGCAGAAGATATGTGGGAGGTGCGGGTGGGGCAGGGACAGCGGCTTTCTTGAGTTATGGTGCACTGGCTCGCATTTATGAGAGCAAGCCAGTGAAGAATGCCACGCTACGCTTGGCGAACACACTCAAAGGCACTAGTAAGTTTGAACAAAATATAAATGCTTTGAACAAAACTATAATGGCCATTTCTCAAGGAGATAAGCCACCAGAATGACTTGGCCTATCAATTTTTTGTAATAGCTTGCATGTCATAAATATCATTACCTATGACAGCTTTTACTGCATACCCACGACCAATATCGTTAACCAATATTGCGACCTGTGGTGAATATGCGTAATGATATCGATAAGTTTGACAGGTTAGGAACCAACCATTCTGTAACTTCAACACCTTATCGTATTCACAACCCTCGAAATCACCTTCGATACGAGTAACGGCAGCGACCGAGTAACCCTCAAGCTCGCTAAAGTCGCTTGCATCAATCGCGTATGCTGGGATAACAAATATAGAAAGAAGGACGCCAACGAAATATTTCATTTCAAACTCCATTTGTTAAGTAATTCTTAATTAAATTTAGAAAAGATATGGCCTTTAACGGTCTCTATGCATACCGGTACTTTTATAGCGCTAACTGTCTCCCGGTATGTTGCTAGCCTCCTTACAATCATCGCACATCATAATTCTTCCAATCCTCAGATAAACCGTGTCTCATTCATCCTTTCAATACGATGGAGTACAGACATGCAAAGAAGGACATTCTTCAAAAACATAGCCCTCACAGCTGTGAGCGGTAGTGTAATTCCTTCTGCCTCTGGGGTTGGCCTCAGGAGAGAACCAATGGCCGATATCACGCCAAATGTTGTTGTATCCATGCCGTCACAGCTGTTCACCGCGGCGCGAGCATTTAAGGCGCTTGCCGGCGGTCGCATTTACCTTGGCAAGATTGATACCGACCCGACTATTGCCGCTAACCGAATCCAGGCTTATGTGGAGAATGAGGATGGCAGTCACATCCCCATTCCTCAGCCTATTTTAATCAACCTTGGCGGCTTCCCGGTATATAACGGCCAGGTAGCGAAAATCGTCACGGTTGAAGGCCACTCAATGGCCGTATACGACTTATTCGGCGTACAGCAGTTTTACTTCCCGAACGTGTTGCGTTACGACCCCGATCAGCTTCGACAGCAGTTAAATGATACTGGTGATGGGTATGGTGATGCCCTGATTGCGGTCAAGCAGCCTTATTCTTTCGCAGGTTCAAGAACTCAGCATAGTAAGAATGCAGACACTATCTCTGCTATGGATATTGCTGACATTGCCGGTGATGGTACGACCAATGATACGGCACGGTTCGCTGCGCTTGAGGCGGTGCTTACTGGTAGGGTTGTAAATCTTGCCGGCCAGTCTTATCTGGTTGATGCACCACCAGCTGCCAACACGTATATCAACGGTAACTTCATCTCTCCATCAGTGGACACGGGCAACAACGTAACGCTGCAAATGCCCTCAGGTGGTGCCCTGATCTCCAGCACTACTGATACGGGAGAATATGAAGCCAAGTATCAAAACCCTCTCACAGGCGACTACCAGCCCTCAGGTCGTAGTACGCGTGACCTGTACGCGCTGATTGCATCGCAGAACAGCCGCTCAGGTGGCCCGTCTCGCGCAGTAAACGTAGGGTCAATCTATAGCTACTCGATGGGGAACGTCTCCGGAAACTACTCTGCCCGTCAATGTCGCGCCACGGTGCCACAGTCAGTCAATATCGGTTCAGAAGACTGCCGGGTTGATGGCGGCTTCCGAGGCTCTAATATCAGCTCTATCACGTCTCACGTGACTGGTGAAACCGGTGTAAACATTGGATCCCGCCGGGGCTGGGCGACGGGGTTACATGCCGTAAACATTGCCTCTGTGGATGCCTACGCGGGCGGCGGGCGTGGAGCTGTGCTCAAGGTTAATGTGAACAGCAATGGCACCATTGCGTCAATTGCTGTGGTGTCAGCGGGAACCGGCTACAGCGCCAATGGCTCTGTAGCATTTTATGATCGCCTGTCTGCGCCAACCACTACGGCTGCAGCAACATACACAGTTGATGCCAATGGCGCGATCACCAGCGTTACCCTGACAAACGCCGGCGCTGGATACAGCACCAAAACTGAATCTTTGTTTGAGGTAGTGCAGGCTACTATTTTGGAAGCGGGTAATTACTCGGCCAATATCGCTACTGCAAATAACTGTGCAACTTATGGTGAACTCAGCTTTAACCTTGGAGCAAACAACTCAAGCGCTAAGGCCAGTCGCTCAGGGAATATTGCAGTAAACGCTTGCAGCGCATCCGGTCAATATTCTGTAAATATCGGTTCCACAAGTTGCGCTGCCTCTGCTACTTACTCCTTTAATATTGGCGCTGCCACATGCAATGCTACAGGGAGTAACGCAGGAAATATTGGAGCAACAAGCAGTACAGCTAGCGGGGCACAGGCTATTGTATTAGGTGGCGGGGCTAATATTGCGAGCGGAGACCTTTCCGCTGTATTAGCTGGTAATAATAGTCAAGCAACCGCATCTGGTGCAGTAACACTTGGCCGGAGAACTATTAATGCGACTCTCAGGAGCATTGCTTTTGGTGATAGCGGTTCTGGTTCAGCCAGCACAGCAAATACTAAATTCCAAGTGCTTTCTAACGGCAATGTAAATATTGCCGGCACCTTATCACAGAACGTGACATTTACCGACATTGCCAAGATGTTTGAAAATATCGAATATACAGCGATTCCGGTTGGTTCAATGGTCGCTTGGGAGGGGAGGAAAGTCCGCCTGGCAAAGGAAGGAGATAAGGAATTTAGCGCGCACTCCAGGACTTTTGCAATGCTACTCGGAGATACGTCATTTACCTGGGCTGATCGTTATCAGCGAGATGAATTTGGTGAAATCATTACCGGTCAAGTTTGGGATGAAGAAGCGGGCGGGTGGGATGATTCCCTGAATGAGGGTGCCGGAGGTTATAAAGGCGCATACATCGATTCTCCAATGGAGAACCCTAAATTCGATATCAGCAAAGAGCAGGTCAAACGCTCAGAAAGGCGAGATGAATGGACGCCTGTTGCTCTGCTTGGCGAGGTGCACGTCCGCGTTGATGCTTCCGTGATTGTTGATGGCTATGTGAGCCCATCCAAAACCCCAGGGCTTGGGACAGCGTCAGAAAATGAAACTCGAATGCGGTGTATGGAAATTCGAACGCCGTATAACGAAAGCAAAGGTTACGCTGTAGCCCTTTGCCTCGTTAGATAAAAAAGGGGTATATCAGTTAAGATTCTTAGCTGGTATACCTTTATTTAGAGTTTTCTTTTCCATAAAACATTTTCGCGAGAAAGTTTTGCTGGAGCGCCCACATAAGCAGAAGATGGAGTGCTTAGTTTCTTAGAAACAAAAGACTTCGCTCCAATGATGCAACCATCAGGAATGTCAGCGCCCTTGTTTAAGGTGACACCTTCCCCCACCCATACGTGCTTCCCTACCACTACATCTTTAGCGTGGTTTATGCGTTCTCCAGTATTCAAATCCAGAATAGGATGCTCATCAGAAGTCCTGACAATGATGCCACTAGAGAACATAGAGTCTTCACCAATGCTAATTGTTTTTCCTTCCAGTGCAAAGAGCTGAACACCAACTGCCGTGAAGTCTTTTTCTATTAATACTTTGGAACCAAAGTGCCTAATATGAATTGAACCACGAATATTGGCATTCCTTCCAATGTGGAGAACGCTTTGCTGGCCGGAAATATTAATTATTAAATTGCGAAGAATAACACCTTCTTCAATTTTTATTGTGTGTCCATGACCTTTGATATTTATTTTTACGTTCTCGCCAATGCTATCTGCGGAGTAAACTTCAATATCGTTGTTATCACCAAAAATCTGGAAAGCATCTTTGTCCAAAATTTGAACTCCTAAAGTCTTCGTGTCCGTTTCAAGAAACGTAAAAGTAAATATTTGTGAAAGCCTATCTTAAAGGTACACAGCACACAAATTGTTAATGGTTGGCATTAGGAATAACGCTACTGATGATCATAAATTATTTATTAATTATCAGTAACTTATTATTCGCGCTAGCTTCATTCATACGAATTGAGGATAAATCACCTGCGTAATCAGGCGATAAGAAGATGGAGCAGTAGTTCGCCCCAGCATGATAATGGGGATGGGACGGATTTGGGACATGCAAAGGTTTGTGACCTTTCCCAAGCCTTTGCATGTTTTGGCATCGTGGGACGTGAGAGCGCGGTTAGGTAGTCTGCCCATCTATATAGTCAGCCCACCACTGCATCAGCTCCCGGCGTTTCTCCATGTACTGGGCGTGGTTGTAGATGCCACGAATGTTGTTCCTGTCCACATGTGCTAGTTGGCGCTCAATAGCATCATGCGGCCATCCATGCTCGTTCAGGATAGTGCTGAACTGGTGTCTGAAGCCATGACCACTGGCTAACCCTTCATAGCCAATCTGCCGGATCACCAGGAGCACAGCATTCTCACTGAGCGACTTCTTCTTATCATTTCTTCCCATAAACACGAAAGATGATATGGATGTGATCGGCTTAAGGAACTGGAGCAGGTCATACACCTGTTGGGACATCGGCACCAGGTGAGTCTTGCGGCTTTTCATCACTTCAGCGTCAATCGTGATCATCCTGTTCTCGAAATCGACGTTCGCCCATTGCGTACTTCGGAGTTCTTTCGTTCGCATGGCTGTGTACTGCAGAACCTGAGTCGCAACCTTGGAAACGACACTGCCAGAGAAGCCGGATAAAGCTTTGTTGAAGGCAGGTATCTGGTCGGCCGGCAGGAAAGGGTAGTTCTTCTTCCGGTAACCCTTCATCGCATCAGCCAGGTCTGGGGCAGGGTTGTACTTTGCCCGGCCAGTCACAACCGCATACCTGAATACCTCCCCACAGCGACGTCGCGCCTTGTTGGCTCTTTCCATGGCACCGCGCTCTTCAAACTTCCGCAGCACCTTGAGCAGGGTCATCGGCTCAATCTCATCCATCGCGAATTTACCCAGGTCGGGTAAAATGTCGGTCTCGAACATCCTGAGCAACTCATCAGCATATCCTTCCGACCACACCTGCCGCTTATGGTCGTACCATTCCCGGAATATCGACTCGAAGTTATCTTCCTTTACTTCTCTCTTCTTTGACTGAGACGGATCATCACCTGCAGCTATCTGCTTCTTTGCTTCGAATGCTTTGTCACGCGCTTCCGCCAGGGAGGTGATGGGGTACTTACCCACGGTGAGCACTTTCTCTTTGCCATCGAACTGATAGCGAAGCTGCCACACCTTCTTACCTGATGCCGGCACATATAAATAGAGGCCGTTGCTATCCAGCAGGCGGTAGGGCTTTTCCTTAGGCTTTGCGGCCTCAATCTGTTTTATCGTGAGCATTGGGTAAAATTTCTTTGGGTAAAAATAATTACCCAGTATTTACCCAGACAAGATAGCGGCTGTCACGAACCACAGCGAACGACTATTAGTGCTAGATATGGGTTTTACTGAGGATTTGCGAACTGCTACGGAGGGTGGCGAACTGTTACATGGTGTCCCCTGCAGGAATCGAACCTGCAACTAGCCCTTAGGAGGGGCTCGTTATATCCATTTAACTAAGGGGACAACCGGACGGCGTGGTGCCGTCCGCCGGGCATTATACCCATTTTTGCTCTGAGAATAAGCGCCCGGCTGACCGTTTGCCTATTCCCTCGCCAATCCGTGGCGTGACGGCCGCGCCTTAACGGCTCTCCTGCTCCTTTTCCTCTGCTTTGCGCGCCTTTTTCTGTTCGGCTTCCAGCCGCGCTTTGGCTTCGTTGCTCATGTCATTGCGGATCTGCGCGTGGCTTATCAGCGCGAAGATAAAGGTGCCGCCAATGATATTGCCGGCCAGCGTCGGCAGGGCGAACGGGTAAATAAACTCCTGCCACGGGATAACCCCGGCAAACACCAGGTAGAGGATCTCAACCGACCCCACCACGATGTGCGTCAGGTCTCCGATGCCCACCAGGTAAGTCATCAGCACAATCACCCAGAGTTTGGCGGCGCCGGCGGACGGGAACATCCAGACCATCGTCGCGATAAGCCAGCCGGAGATAATGCCGTTGGCGAACATCTCCGTCGGCGTGTTTTCCATGATCTTCTCGCTGATGCTGACAAAAGCGTGACGGACGGATTCATCGAAAATCGGCATATAAAGGAAGGCGAGGGCGGCACAGGCCGCGCCAATCACGTTGCCGAGCAGCACCCAGCCCCACAGCCGGAACAGCAGGCCAAAATTTTTCAGCGTGGGTTTATGCATGATAGGCAGCACGGCGGTCACGGTGTTCTCGGTGAACAACTGCTGGCGCGCCATAATGACGATGATAAAACCAAAGGTGTAACCGAGGTTCTCAATAAAGAAGCGCGCCGGGGTGTCCGGCAGGTGGGCGTGCAGAATCCCCTTTGCCATCAATGACGCGCCAATCGACAGCCCGGCCGCAATCGCGGACCACAGCAGCGCCATGCCGTCACGCTCCAGCTCCTTCTCGCCCTCCATGCGGATTTGTTCATGCACCGCGGCCGCGCGGGACGGCAACTTCTCCTCATCCACTTCAATGTCAGTACCGCGATCGCTCTCCTGGCTGTCAACGTCGTGCTCATCCTGATCCTGCTTGCCCTGTGGGCGTTTTTTATCGGTGTGTTGATTCATGGTCATTTCCCAGTGTGGTGAACCATCAGCCATCTTGGCTAATGAAAATGGCGGGCCGTCAGGCCCCCTGCTAAGCATAGAAGATTTCACAATTCACGGAAGGGGTGGCACAAACTGTTACGCCAAATAAAGAAAAAAGTAACAGAATCTTAACCTTGAGGAAAAATGCAGCATTGTGTGGGGGAATGCCGGTGAAGCGGTATTAACGATAGGCAAACCCTTCCAGGGCGGGCTGCGTGCGGCTTGCGGCTTATGTTATGATTCGCGCTCCCAACAAAAGAGATGAGTTTCCCGATGCTGGAAGCCTTGCGGCTGAGCTGCGTCCGCGATGAGCGGGTGTTGTTCAGTGACTTAAATTTTAACATTACGCCAGGCGAAATTGTCCAGGTGGAAGGGCAGAATGGGGCGGGCAAAACCTCCTTGCTGCGTATCCTGGCCGGGCTGGCGCAGCCGGAAAGCGGTGAAGTGCGCTGGCAGGGGCAGCCTGTCGGGCGGGTACGGGAAACCTTTCACGCGCAGTTGCTGTTTCTTGGCCACCAGCCAGGGGTAAAAGCCCTGCTGACGCCGTTTGAAAACCTGACGTTCTATCAATCGGCAGCCGGTAAACCGGATTATGAGGCCATCTGGCAGGCGCTGGCACAGGTGGGCCTGCTGGGCTATGAAGAGGTGCCGGCAGGACAACTCTCCGCCGGGCAGCAGCGGCGCGTGGCACTGGCGCGCCTGTGGCTGAGCCGCGCCCCGCTCTGGGTGCTGGATGAACCCCTGACGGCGATTGACCATGAGGGCATTGCCCTGCTGATGGCGCAGTTTGAGCAGCAGGCCGCGCGCGGCGGCATGGTGTTGCTGACCACCCACCAGCCGTTGCCCGCCACCGGCCGGGCGGTTCGCCGCCTGCGCCTGACCGACCCGGAGCCGTCCTGATGTTTATGACCCTGATCCGGCGAGAGCTGAAAACCGCGTTCCGCAACCGGGCGGAGATCGTCAATCCGCTCTGGTTTTTCCTGATCGTGATTACGCTGTTCCCGCTGGGCATTGGCCCGGAACCGCAACTGCTGGCGCGCATTGCGCCCGGTGTGGTCTGGGTGGCGGCGCTGCTGGCATCGCTGCTGTCGCTGGAGCGGCTGTTCCGCGATGACCTGCTGGACGGCTCGCTGGAACAGCTGCTGCTGTTGCCGACCCCGCTGGCCATCACGGTGGCAGGCAAAGTATGTGCTCACTGGCTGGTGACCGGGCTGCCGTTGTTGCTGCTCTCACCGCTGCTGGCGCTGCTGCTGTCACTCGATTTCCCCACCTGGCGGGCGGTGGCGTTCACGCTGCTGCTGGGCACGCCGACCCTGAGCTTTATCGGCGCGATTGGCGCGGCGCTGACGGTTGGGCTGCGCAAGGGTGGGGTGCTGCTCAGCCTGCTGGTGCTGCCGCTGTCGATCCCGGTGCTGATTTTCGCCAGCGGCGCGATTCAGGCCGCGGCCAACGGCATGGCGATTGACGGCTATCTGGCGATCCTCGGGGCGATGCTGGCAGGCAGCATTACCCTGGCACCCTTCGCGGCCGCCGCGGCGCTGCGCATAAGTGTGCACTGACTTACTGTACTGATGGACCGGGACGTGCGCCGCCTTGGCGGGCGCGCTGTTCTCATTGCGCCTGACAAGAGCGGCCCCTGCGGGAGGCTGCCGCCCCGCACCACGGGCAGGCGTTCACACCGTGAATTTTTACAACGAGCACTGAACAATGTGGAAATGGTTACACCAACTCGGTAAGCCGGACCGGCTTTACCACCTGTGCGGCCGGTTTGTGCCCTGGCTGGGGCTGGCGGGTGCGCTGACGCTGGTACTCGGCTGGGTCTGGGGCTTTGGCTTCGCCCCGGCCGACTACCAGCAGGGCAACAGCTACCGGATTATGTACATCCATGTGCCGGCTGCCATGTGGTCGATGGGCATCTACAGCGCGATGGCGGTCGCCGCGTTTACGGCGCTGGTCTGGCAGATGAAGATGGCAAACCTGGTGGTGGCCGCGATGGCCCCGGTCGGCGCGGCCTTTACCTTTATCGCGCTGGTGACCGGCGCGGCCTGGGGCAAACCGATGTGGGGCACCTGGTGGATCTGGGATGCGCGCCTCACCTCCGAGCTGGTGCTGCTGTTCCTCTACCTGGGCGTCATCGCGCTCTATAACGCCTTTGAAGACCGGCGGCTGGCGGGCCGCGCGGCCGGCATCCTGGTGCTGGTCGGCATCGTCAACATCCCGATCATCCACTACTCGGTGCAGTGGTGGAACACCCTGCACCAGGGTTCCACCAATATGCAGCAAACCATCGACCCAAGTATGCGCTACCCGCTGCGCTGGGCGATTGTGGGCTACCTGTTCTTCTTCCTGACCCTGACGTTGATGCGCCTGCGCAACCTGATCCTGATCCAGGAGAGCCACCGCCCGTGGGTGCTGGCCCTGTTCAGCCGGAGACCCCGCCCATGAGTCCTGCTTTTTCATCCTGGGCCGCCTTTTTTGCCATGGGCGGCTACGCCTTTTATGTCTGGCTGTCGGTAGGGGTCACGCTGCTGACGCTGGCCGGGCTGCTGCTGCACACGGTGCTGCAACGCCGCCAGGTGATTGCCGCCGTCCGCCGCCGTGAGGCGCGGGAAACACGCATCCGGGCATCCAAAACCGTTACGCCTGCCGCCGCTGCGTCAGCGCAGGAGAGTTCACAGTGAATCCACGTCGTAAAAGCCGCCTGTATCTGGCGGTGGCCGTGCTGGTCGGCCTGGGCCTGACCGCTGCGCTGGTGCTTTATGCCCTGCGTTCCAACATCGATCTGTTCTATACCCCCAGTGAAATTTTACAGGGCAAAGGCGAAAACCATGAGAAGCCGGAAGTGGGCGACCACCTGCGTATCGGCGGCATGGTGATGCCCGGCTCAGTGAAGCGCGACGGCAAGAGTTTGCAGGTCAGCTTTAAGATTTATGATGCGCGCGGGGCCATCGCGGTAACGTACACCGGCATCCTGCCTGATCTGTTCCGCGAAGGGCAGGGGGTGGTGGCGCAGGGCGTGCTGGGGCCGGATAACGTGGTCGATGCCAAACAGGTGCTGGCCAAGCATGATGAAAAATATGTGCCGCCGGAGGTGGCAGACGCGATGAAAGAGAACCACCGCGGCCCGGCGGCGGCGTATGTCGCCAATGAGGGCGGTAAATCATGATCCCGGAAATCGGCAGTTTTCTGCTCTGCCTCGGGCTGGGCGTCGCCCTGCTGCTGAGCATTTACCCGCAGTGGGGCGCAGCGCGCCAGGACGCCCGGATGATGGCGGTGGCGCGGCCGCTGACCTACGGCATGTTCGCCTGCATCGCCGGGGCGTTCGCGATTCTGGTGCACGCCTTTGTGGTCAACGATTTTACCGTGGCCTATGTGGCGACCAACTCCAACAGCCACCTGCCGGTCTACTACCGGGTGGCGGCGACCTGGGGCGCGCATGAAGGGTCACTGCTGCTGTGGGTGCTGCTGCTGAGCACCTGGACGTTGGCGGTAGCACTGCTGAGCCGCCGGATGCCGCAGGACGCGGTGGCGCGGGTGCTGTCGGTGCTGGGCATGATCACCGGCGGCTTCCTGCTGTTTATTATCCTGACCTCCAACCCGTTCAGCCGTACCCTGCCGGACTTCCCGATTGACGGCAGCGACCTCAACCCGCTGTTGCAGGATATTGGCCTGATCTTCCACCCGCCGCTGCTCTACATGGGCTATGTCGGCTTCTCGGTGGCGTTCGCCTTTGCCATCGCCTCGCTGATGGCCGGGCGGCTCGACACCGCCTGGGCGCGCTGGTCACGCCCCTGGACCACGGCGGCCTGGGTGTTCCTCACCATCGGCATTGTGCTCGGCTCCGCCTGGGCCTATTACGAACTGGGCTGGGGCGGCTGGTGGTTCTGGGACCCGGTGGAAAACGCCTCCTTTATGCCGTGGCTGGCGGGCACGGCGCTTATCCACTCCCTGGCGGTGACGGAAAAACGCGGCACCTTCAAAGCCTGGACGGTGCTGCTGGCGATCACCGCGTTCTCGCTCTGCCTGCTCGGCACCTTCCTGGTGCGCTCCGGCGTGCTGGTGTCGGTGCATTCATTCGCGTCTGACCCGGAGCGCGGCCTCTACATCCTGGCTTATCTGGTGATTGTCATCGGCGGGTCGCTGCTGCTGTATGCGGTGCGCGGCGCGCAGGTGCGCAGCCCGGGCCGCCATGAGCTGTTCTCACGGGAGAGTTTTTTGCTCGGCAACAACGTGCTGCTGATTGCGGCAATGCTGGTGGTGCTGCTCGGCACCCTGCTGCCGCTGGTGCACAAACAGCTTGGCCTCGGCAGCATCTCGATTGGCGAACCCTTCTTCAACACCATGTTCACTTTCCTGATGGCCCCGCTGGCGCTGCTGCTCGGCATCGGGCCACTGGTGCGCTGGCGGCGGGATGACGCCGGGAAATTCCGGAAACGGCTGGCGGCCTCGCTGGCAGTGACGCTGCTGCTGTCCGTCTTGCTGCCGTGGCTGATGCAGGACCGCATCGCCGGGATGACGGTGCTCGGGCTGATGATGGCGCTGTGGGTGACGATCCTGACCCTGCTGGAGCTGCATGAGCGCGCCACCCACCGCCACAGTTTCTGGCGCGGGCTGACCACCCTGACGCGCAGCCACTGGGGCATGGTGCTGGGCCACCTCGGCGTGGCGGTCACGGTGATCGGCATCGCCTTCAGCCAGAACTACAGCGTCGAGCGTGACGTGCGGATGAAGGCGGGTGACAGCGTGGATATCCGCGGCTACCACTTTGTGTTCCGCGAGGTGCACAGCATCACCGGCCCCAACTACAGCGGCGGCGCAGGCATTATTGACGTCAGCGAAGGGGGCAAACCGGTGGCCGAACTGCGCGCCGAAAAGCGTTACTACAGCGTGGCGCGCAGCATGATGACCGAAGCGGCGATTGACGGCGGGCTGGTGCGTGACCTCTACGCTGCGCTTGGCGAGGAGCTGGACGACGGCAGCTGGGCGGTGCGGCTCTACTATAAACCGTTCGTGCGCTGGATCTGGCTCGGTGGCCTGCTGATGGCGGCGGGCGGGGTGCTCTGCATCCTTGACCCGCGCTACCGGATGAGCAAAAAGCAGGCGCGCGGGCCTGCGGTGGAGAAAGTATGAACCGTAAGCTGTTATTTATTCCCCTGATCCTGTTCCTGCTGCTGGCCACTGCTTTTGTGGTGCAGTTGCAGCGCAACGCCCACGGCGATGACCCGACCCGGCTGGAGTCGGCGCTGATTGGCAAACCGGTGCCGGTGTTTACCCTCGCGTCGCTGGCGGAGCCGGGCAAAACCTACAGCCAGGCCGTGCTGCGTGACGGCAAACCGCTGCTGCTGAATGTCTGGGCCACCTGGTGCCCGACCTGCCGCGCCGAACACCAGTACCTGAACAGCCTGGCGGCGCAGGGCGTGCGCGTGGTAGGGCTGAACTACAAAGATGACCGCGCCAAAGCGGTGAACTGGCTGAACACCCTCGGCAACCCCTACGCGCTGAGCCTGTATGACGGCGACGGGATGCTGGGGCTGGATCTCGGCGTGTATGGCGCGCCGGAAACCTTCCTGATCGACGGCCAGGGCATCATCCGCTACCGCCATGCCGGTGACCTGAACGCGGAAGTCTGGCAGCGCGAGGTGGCGCCGCTCTACCGCAAATATGGCGGGGGCGCATCATGAGGCTGCTCTGTTTGCTGGCCGGGTTGCTGCTGAGCACCAACCTCTGGGCGGCGATTGACACCTATCAGTTCAAGAGCACTGAACAGGAGCAGCAGTACCGCGAGCTCACCGAACAGTTGCGCTGCCCGAAATGCCAGAACAACAGCATCGCGGATTCCAATTCCATGATCGCGGCGGACATGCGCACCAAAGTCTATCAATTGATGGAGCAGGGGCAGTCCCGCCAGCAGATCATCGACTATATGGTGGCGCGTTACGGCCATTTTGTGACCTATGAGCCGCCGGTGACCGCCTCGACCCTGATTCTGTGGGCCGGCCCGGCGCTGTTTGTGCTGGCCGGCGGGCTGGTGGTGGTGCTGCGCGCGCGCCGACAGGGGCGGGCGGCCACGCTGTCGCCGCAGGAGCAGGCGCGGCTGGCGCAACTGCTGAATGATTCTGACAGGACACATGACTGATGGCTTTTTGGCTGATTGCGTTTTTATTGCTGGTGATCGCCGCGACCCTGCTGGTTGCGCCCACCTTCCGCCGCACTGCGCGTGCGCCGGAGGCCAGCCGGGACAGCCTGAACAAGGCGTTCTACCATGAGCGGCTGGCTGAGCTGGCCCATGACGAACAGCAGGGGATCATCGCTGAGCGGCCGCTGCTGGTGCAGGAGTTGCAGGAAAACCTGCTGAGCGACATTCCCGGCCGGGCGGCTGCGCCGGTGCGCCCGCTGGGCCGCTGGGTGCTTATCCCCGGCGTGCTGGTGCTGGTGCTGGTTGCAGTCGGGTTCTACCTGAAAACCGGCGGGCTGGTGCAGGTGGCTGCCTGGCAACAGGCGGTGCGTGACCTGCCCGCCTTGCGCGCACAGGTGGCGGACGCCCACGCCTCTCCGCTGACGGATGACGACGTGGCGCGCCTCGGGCTGGGGCTGCGCACCGCGTTGCAGCACGATCCGCAGAATGTGGAGAACTGGCTGCTGCTCGGGCGGGTCGGCGTGGCGCTGAACAATGCCGCCACCGCCACCCAGGCGTTTGGCCGCGCCTATGCGCTGCAACCGGACAACCGCGACGTACAACTGGCCTATGCCGATGTGCTGACCCGCTCAGCTGACCCGGCCGATCAGCGCCAGGCGGAAACGATGCTGAAAGCGCTGGGCAATGCGGACCCGACAGATTTGCGGGTGCTGAACCTGCTGGCGTTTAACGCCTTCCAGCAGGGGAACTACCCGAAAGCGATTGAGGGCTGGAGCCTGATGCTGCGGGTGCTGCCGGCGGGTGACCCGCGGGCGGAGATGCTGCGGCGCAGCATTCAACAAGCGCGCAGCAAAGCGGGTATGGATAATGTGCGGCTCGGCGTGGCGGTCACGCTCTCACCCGAGGCGGCACGCCGGCTGCCGGGGCAGGGCATGGTGCTGATCTCTGTCACTGACGGCGTTAGCCCGGTGCCGGTCGCCGTAAAACGCCTGCCGCTCAGCCGCTTCCCGCTGTCACTGACTATTGATGACACGAATGCAATGATGCCTGAAAGGTTGCTTTCTTCAATACATCAGGTCAAAGTCAAGGTACGCATTTCGCCGGAAGGATCGGCCACCCCCCATCACGGGGAGTGGACAGGTGAGAGCAGTCTCCAGCCATTTTCCGGGCGACAACAGGTCAATATTGAGATTAATCAGCAGGTGCCGTAGTGCGCCTGCCGTAAAAATAGGGAGAAAAGAATGAACTACCGCCTGATGGGATTGGCCTTTGCCGGCGTACTGCTTGCCGGTTGCGCCAGTTCACCGGATGAGCAGCAGCAGGGGCGGTCTGATCCGCTCGAGGGCTTCAACCGGGCGATGTTCAGTTTTAACTACGATGTGCTGGACCCGTACATCGTGCGGCCTGCGGCGGTCGCCTGGCGGGATTACGTGCCGATGCCGGCGCGTAACGGCCTGAGCAACTTCACCGGCAACCTGGATGAACCGGCCACCATGGTCAACTACTTCCTGGAAGGCAAACCCTACGATGCGATGAAGCACTTTACCCGCTTCTTCCTCAATACCCTGCTGGGGATGGGCGGCCTGATTGACGTGGCCGGCATGGCGAACCCGCAACTGGCGCGCGAAGAGTCGCACCGTTTCGGCAGCACGCTGGGCTATTATGGCGTGGGTTACGGCCCGTATGTGGAGTTGCCGGGCTACGGCAGCTTCACTCTCCGTGAGGATGGCGGTGAGTGGGTGGACAAACTCTACCCGCCGCTGAGCTACCTGACCTTCTGGATGTCCGCCGGGAAATGGGTGGTGGAAGGGATTGAAACCCGCGCCCAGCTGCTCGACTCTGACGGCCTGCTGCGTAACTCTTCCGACCCGTATGTGATGGTGCGTGAGGCCTACTTCCAGCGCCACGATTTCCTGGCGCGCGGCGGTAAACTCACCCCGGCCACCAACCCGAACGCGGCCGCGATTGAAGGCGACCTGGACGACATCGACGCCCAGTAACCGCCGGTGCCACCCGATATCTGACGAAAAAAAAGCGCCCACGGGCGCTTTTTTTATGGGGAAGTCTTTGTCAGAACAGGTAGTTGAAGTTAACGCCGTAGAGCCAGGCCTTGCCTTCGGAGTCAAACTCGTAGTTCGGCAGGCTGGCCGAAATCGCTTCACTGATGTGCACTTTCTGGCCATGCATGTACGACACACCCACATCCACGGAGGCATCTTCGTTGAAGGCGTAGGTCGTCCCGGCGCTGAGCCAGAAGCGGTCCTGATCCGGGATCGAGATGGTGCGGTTTTGCGCCGGCACCGGGCTGTCATCAAACGCGATACCGGTGCGGAACGTCCAGTTGTCGTCGTAGTAATAGGTGGTGCCGAGCGCCAGGCGGTAAGCGTCTTTGAAGCCTTCATGTTTTTCAAACAGCGTCTGGCCGCTGGTGCCGGTGGCTTTCAGCTCCTGGAACTGGCTCCAGCTGGTGTACGTCAGGCTGTAGTGGATCGCCCATTTCGGGGCCACTTTGTTATAACCCGACACTTCCCACATCTCCGGCAGGTTCAGCGTCAGCGCACCCGGAATGGTGCTGCCGCCGGTGCCGCCGAGCTGTGCCGGCAGTTCGTTGCGGTAGTCGCCGTCAAAATCGATGTCGACTTTCGAGCGGTAGGTCAGGCTGTAGCGGTTGTTGTCATCGACTTCATATAACAGCCCGGCGTTCCAGCCGTAGCCCCATTCGTCACCTTTCAGGTGGGCGATCTGGGTATCGGCGGAGATCAGGCCGCGGCTTGACAGCACGCCCGCCTCACCGGCATTGCGTTCAATTTTGGCGCGTGCGTAGACAGCGTCAAACCCCACACCCACGCTGAAGTGCTGGTTCACGCGGTAGGCGGCGCTGAGGTTAAAGTTACCGGTTTTGAGTTCGGTTTTGCCGCCCATCGGGCCGGCCGCATAGCCGCTGTTGAAGTCGGTGGCCAGGCCATAGTTGGAGGTGGCGGACGCGCCCACTGCCCACTGGTCATTCAGCGGCAGAATGAAGTGCAGATTGGGTACCCACTCGGACGGCGCGATATTGCTGGCGCTGGTGCTGGCACCGGTCAGCGGTGAATTGCCGGTGATGTCGACATCCGGGTCGATATAAATGGCACCTGCGGAGAACGCCGGGCGGTCAAACATGGTCATGGTGGCCGGGTTACGGCTGCCGGACGCAGCGTTGTCTGCTATCGCGCCTTCACCTGAAAAGGAGCGGCCCAGCCCGGACGTCGAATATTCATTGAGCAGGAAGCCCGCGGCGGATGCCTGCGAGGTAATGACGGTGAGTGCTGCTGCCAGTGCAGTTCTTTTGAACAGGTTTTTCTGGTTCATGACCAAAACCTCATGTTATTTGTTTATTTTTAGCATTGTTACATGACGTAACAAGGAGCGCGGATTGTAGGGTCCGGGGAGCGGCCGACAAATCAGACCAGTGAGCGAATTATAGAGCTGACCTTGCTTTTTGTTGCAATAATGTTTTCCAAATATTGCTGCATTGATAACAAAAATTAGACTGCCTTAACAAAATCGCCCTGGACATTGCCCGTTGTTGTCGTTTTTCAGCGATTTTTTACGGTTCTTGTGGGATATGTGCGCCATAAAAGGCTTACGAAAAGTAAGTGCTAGTGCATCCACCGCCGCAGGCGTAAAATCTTACCTATCTTGTCACTTTCCCTTTTATATCCTGCCAAGGAGCACACTATGTCCGATGCTATTAAGACGTGTAATGCCCAGGAAACCGCTGCCTGCTGCTGTGTTGATGTCGGTACCATCATGGATAACAGCGACTGCACCGCCTCTTACAGCCAGGCGTTTGCTGACCGCGCCGCCGCTGAGGCAATGCTGGCGACGCTGACTGAAAAGGCGCGCAACGTGGAGTCTGACCCCTGCCAAATCAGCAGCCAGATCACGCCGGAAGGTGAGGGCGTGCGCCTCGACGCGGAGTTCACCTTCGCCTGCCAGGCGGAAACCCTGATCTTCCAGCTCGGCCTGCGCTGATCCCACTGTTTTGCTGCATCCTCTCCCTCGCCCCGGCGGGGGATTTTTTTGCCTGTTGCCCAGGCCCCGCAGCCGGGGATTGCGGCCGGGTAAACGGCGCTTTTCTCAGGGCAAAAGGTGTTCAGGCTCCCACTTTCAGCCGGTTGCGGTTTGCGGCGTGTAAACATTTGGTTAAAAATAACCCCTGTGAGGTCTGACCTGTTAACGGCAGACGCGTATTATCCCGCTTTCAGGAGCAGCTATGGACAAGGTGTTACCGCTTATCACCCGCAGCGGCGATCGCATTGCGATTGTGGATGGGTTGCGCACGCCATTTGCCAAACAGGCCACGGCGTACCACGGCATCCCGGCGGTGGATCTCGGCAAAATGGTGGTCAGCGAACTGCTGGCGCGCAGCGGCCTGGACCCGCAGGTGATTGACCAATTGGTGTTCGGCCAGGTGGTGCAGATGCCGGAAGCGCCCAACATTGCCCGCGAAATCGTGCTCGGCACCGGGATGGATGTGCAGACCGATGCCTACAGCGTGTCACGCGCCTGCGCCACCAGCTTCCAGGCCGTGGCGAATGTGGCGGAAAGCATCATGGCCGGCACGGTGCGCGTCGGCATCGCCGGTGGGGCAGACTCCTCCTCGGTGCTGCCGATTGGCGTCAGTAAAACGCTGGCGCGCACGCTGGTGGATGCCAACAAAGCGCGCACCCTGTCACAGCGCCTGAAACTCTTCAGCCGCCTGCGCCCGCGTGACCTGCTGCCGGTGCCGCCTGCCGTGGCGGAGTATTCTACCGGCCTGCGTATGGGCGACACCGCCGAACAGATGGCGAAAAGCCACCACATCAGCCGTGAGGATCAGGACGCGCTGGCGCACCGGTCGCACCAGCTGGCGGCACAAGCCTGGAAAGCGGGCCACCTGCAACAGCAGGTGATGGCCGCGCACCTGCCGCCCTACCGCACCCGGCTGGAGCAGGACAACAACATCCGCCAGGATTCCCAGCTGGCGCACTACGCCAAACTGCGCCCGGCGTTTGACCGGCGGCACGGCAGCGTCACTGCCGCCAACAGCACGCCGCTCACTGACGGGGCCGCCGCCGTGCTGATGATGACGGAATCCCGCGCGGCGGAACTGGGCATGGTGCCGCTGGGCTACCTGCGCAGCTATGCGTTTACCGCCACCGACGTCTGGGAAGATATGCTGCTCGGCCCGGCCTACGCCACGCCGCTGGCGCTGGAACGCGCCGGGTTAACGCTCGGCGAGCTGGATCTGGTGGATATGCATGAGGCGTTCGCCGCCCAGACGCTGGCGAACCTGAAGATGTTCGCCAGCCCCGATTTTGCCCGTGACAAACTGAACCGGCCGCAGCCGATCGGCGAGGTGGACCCGCAAAAATTCAACGTGCTGGGCGGCTCAATTGCCTACGGCCACCCGTTTGCCGCCACCGGCGCGCGGATGATCACCCAGACATTGCATGAGCTGCGCCGCCGCGGCGGCCGGTTTGGCCTGACCACCGCCTGTGCCGCCGGTGGCCTCGGCGCGGCGATGATCCTGGAGGTGGCATCATGAGTTTTGACAACGCAGCGGCCCGGCCGCCGGAAGAGCAGGTTGCCGCCCTGCCGCCGGATGCGGCGTTCCGCTTTGAATTACGGCCCGATGGGGTGGGGGTGATCACCCTGGATGTGCCGGGTGAAAAAATGAATACCCTGAAGGCGGAGTTTGCCGAACAACTGGCGCTGGTGCTGAAACAGGCGCAGGCCCAGCCGGGGTTGCAGGGGCTGGTGATCATCTCCGGCAAACCTGACTCCTTTATTGCCGGGGCGGACATCAGCATGATCGCCGCCTGCCACACCGCCGGGGAAGCGACCCGGCTGGCGAAAAAAGGGCAGATGGCCATGGCGCAGGTGGCCGGGTTCCCGGTGCCGGTGGCCGCCGCGATCAACGGGGCCTGTCTGGGCGGCGGGCTGGAGCTGGCGCTGGCGTGCCATTACCGCGTCTGTTCGCTGGAAGACAACACCCGGCTCGGCCTGCCGGAAGTGCAGCTCGGCCTGCTGCCCGGCTCAGGCGGCACCCAGCGGCTGCCGCGGCTGGTGGGCGTCAGCAAGGCCTTGGATATGATCCTCACCGGTCGCCACCTGCGGGCGCGTCAGGCGTTGAAAATGGGGCTGGTGGATGAGGCAGTGCCGGTGTCGATTCTGCTGGAGAGCGCAGCGGCGCTGGTGAAACGCGGCTGGCGGCCCTCGCGCCCGCTGCCGTGGCAGGAGCGGCTGATGGGCGGCCCGCTCGGCAAGGCGGTGCTGTTCCCATTGGTGCGCAAGAAAACCCTGGCGAAAACCCACGGCAACTACCCGGCCCCGGAGCGGGTGCTGGCGGTGGTGCGCAAAGGGCTGGACGAGGGCAGCAGCAGCGGTTATCCGGCCGAGGCGCGGGCGTTTGGTGAACTGGCGATGACGCCGGAGTCCGCCGCGCTGCGCAGCCTGTTTTTCGCCTCCACTGCCCTGAAAAAAGCGCGCGGCAGCGAGGCGGAGCCGGCCCCGGTGGCGCGTGTCGGGGTGCTGGGCGGCGGGCTGATGGGCGGCGGCATCGCCTGCGTCACGGCCACCCGTGCCGGGCTGCCGGTGCGGATAAAAGACATCAGCCAGGAGGGGATCGGCCACGCGCTGAGAACCACCTGGGAGACGCTGGGCAAACAGGTGAAACGCAAACGGATCACCGCCGCGCAACGTAACCGGCAGATGCAGCTGATCACCGGCACCACGGACTATCAGGGCTTCGGCCAGGTTGATCTGGTTGTCGAGGCGGTGTTTGAGGATCTGGCGCTGAAACAGCAGATGGTGGCCGAGGTGGAGCAGCACGCTGCGCCGCACACCATTTTCGCCTCCAACACTTCGTCGCTGCCGATTGCGCAGATTGCCGCGCAGGCGCAGCGCCCGCATCAGGTGATCGGGCTGCATTACTTCAGCCCGGTCGAGAAAATGCCGCTGGTGGAGGTGATCCCCCACGCCGGCACCGATGCGCGCACGCTCGCCACCACGGTGCGGCTGGCGCAACAGCAGGGCAAAACCGCAATTGTGGTGGCTGACCGCGCCGGGTTTTACGTTAACCGCATCCTCGCGCCCTATATTAATGAAGCGGCGCGCTGCCTGCTGGAAGGCGAGCCGATGGAGCGCATTGACCGGGCGCTGGTGAAGTATGGCTTCCCGGTCGGGCCGATCATGCTGCTGGACGAAGTCGGGATCGATGTCGGCACCAAAATTATCCCGGTGCTGGTGCGTGAACTGGGGCCGCGCTTTGCCGCGCCGGAGGCGTTTGATGCCGTGCTGAAAGATGGCCGCAAAGGGCGCAAAAACGGCCGCGGGTTCTACCTCTATGCCGGGCGGGGCAAAAGCAAAAAGCCCGATCCGTCGCTCTATACCCTGTTGGGCATTACGCCGAAGCCGGGGCTGACCGAGCCGCAACTGGCCGAGCGCTGCGTGATGATGATGCTGAACGAAGCGGTGCGCTGCCTGGATGAGCAGGTGATCCACAGCGCGCGTGACGGCGACGTCGGCGCGGTGTTCGGCATCGGTTTCCCGCCGTTCCTCGGCGGCCCGTTCCGCTACCTTGACCGGCTGGGGGCTGCGGAGGCCGTGAGCCGCCTGCGGACGCTGGAGGCGCGCTTCGGTGAGCGTTTCGCCCCCTGTGAACGGCTGGTATCGATGGCAGAGGCGCAGCAGCGCTTCTATCCCGTTGAGGGATAAACGAGGCCGGAAACGTCACGGCGGCGCGGTCGCCGTGACGGAAATTCAGCGTTTTACCGGGTATTTCACCGCATTCCGTGATGCAGATCACTGACTGGGTGCGACGGCTGGCCTCAGGCTGTACACGTTATGAGCAGCCGACTACCGTAAAAAGAGGCGCGATGAAAAACAGCGCGGAATTTTACAAAACTTTTCGAGAGGTTACGGCATTCAATAAGATATTGAATTGCTGGTTAAGTAACCAGTATTGCGGGGCGCTGGCCCGGTTTGCTCTAAAAAACAGCATTTTCTTTGTGAGAACTTTCAGGCAAAATGCCCGGCCGCCATAAGAGAGAGACGGCGCGTTATCGTTATCAGGTTGCCCCAGGGAGGCTGGGGGAAGTCAGCGATACAGCACGCGACGCGTTTCTGTATGGCGTTATTTTGTCAACAAAAACGGTGCAATATGCAAGTTTTGATTATGCGTCACGGTGAGGCCGCCCTTGAGGCCGCCAGCGATTCGGTAAGGCCGCTTACCCAGTGTGGCCGTGATGAGTCCCATCAGATGGCGGTGTGGCTCAATGCCAAACCACTGGACATTGACCGGGTGCTGGTCAGCCCCTATCTGCGTGCTGAGCAGACGCTGGCGACGTTGCGCAGCGCACTGCGGCTGCCGGACGGGGAAGAAGTGCTGCCCGAACTGACGCCGGGCGGTGATGCGGCGCTGGTGGCCTGCTATTTACAGGCGCTGGCGAAAGAGGGCGTCTCTGCGGTGCTGGTGGTCTCCCACCTGCCGCTGGTCGGCTACCTGGTGGCAGAGCTCTGCCCCGGCGAATGCCCGCCGATGTTTGCCACCTCGGCCATTGCAGGCATCACGCTGGACGCCGCCAGCGGCAAAGGCACCTTTGACTGGCAGCTCAGCCCCGCGCAGGTGCTGGCCAAAGCCTGATTTCCCGGCCGGTTCGCCCGGCCGCGGTTACTCCGCCAGCTCTACCAACACCAGCAACGCCGCATCGCCGCCGAACGCTTTCGGTGCCTGATGGAAGGCCAGCACATCCGGGTGCTGTGCCAGCCACAGCGGCGTCTGCTGTTTCAGGATATGTTTGCCGTGCCCATGCATCACGCAGGCGCAGTGCACATGCTCCCGCCGGCAGGCGGCAATCAATGCCCCCAGCTCCTGCTTCGCCTCATGCTGCGTCAACCCGTGCAGGTCAAGGAACAGCTCCGGGGAATAGTCGCCGCGCCGTAATTTCTTCGCCTCAAAATGGTCAACCCCCGGCCGCACATAACGCATCGGGCCGTCACTCTCCAGCAATGGCTGGAACTCATCTGAGAAATAGTAGGTCGCGTCGATCTGCTCCTGCATCAGCCGCTTCGGGGCGATGGCCTTCACTTTCGGGCGGGGTTTCGGGTGCACTTTGGTGTCATGGTGCAGCCGTTTGGTGCCCGCCAGGGACTCACGGAACAGCTGCTGCTCCTCACTGCTGAGCGGATATCGTTTTTTCATGCGGGTGGTCGTCGCGAAAGAGTGTGATAAAAAAGTTAACCCTAGTTTACCTATTCCGGCATAAAAAGTCCGGCCTGCCGCTTCGCTCTCCCGCCACTGTGACTATAGCTGCTGATTTGTCGCCGGCTTCATGGCACACTAGACGGCATTTTGTAAGGCGGCGGCACACGCCCGCCGCAGCGTGGGAGAACACCTTGGACAAGATTTTCGTCGACGAAGCCGTCAGTGAGCTGCATACCATTCAGGATATGCTGCGCTGGGCCGTCAGCCGCTTCAACGCGGCTAACATTTACTACGGCCACGGCACCGATAACGCCTGGGATGAAGCAGTGCAGCTGGTGCTGCCGAGCCTCTACCTGCCGATGGACATCCCGGCGGACATGCACACCGCGCGCCTGACTTCCAGCGAGCGCCAGCGCATTGTTGAGCGGGTGATCCGCCGCGTGAATGAGCGCGTGCCGGTAGCTTACCTCACCAACAAAGCCTGGTTCTGCGGCCTGGAATTCTATGTGGATGAGCGGGTACTGGTGCCGCGTTCGCCGATTGGCGAGCTTATCGACAACCGTTTCAGTGGCCTGATTACCGACTCCCCGCGCCATATCCTCGACATGTGCACCGGCAGCGGCTGCATCGCCATCGCCTGCGGCTACGCCTTCCCGGAGGCGGAAGTGGACGCGGTGGACATCTCCGAAGACGTGCTGGCAGTGACGGAGCGCAACATCCAGGAGCACGGCGTGGAGAACCAGGTGACGCCGATCCGCTCTGACCTGTTCCGCGCCCTGCCGGCGCTGCAGTATGACCTGATCGTCACCAACCCGCCGTATGTGGATGAAGAGGACATGGCCGACCTGCCGGACGAATTCCGCTTTGAGCCGGAGCTTGGCCTGGCCGCGGGCAGTGACGGCCTGAAGCTGGTGCGCCGCATCCTGGCCTGCGCGCCGGACTACCTGAGCGAGCAGGGCGTGCTGATTTGCGAAGTCGGCAACAGCATGGTGCACCTGATGGATCAGTACCCGGATATCCCGTTCACCTGGCTGGAGTTTGACAACGGCGGCGACGGCGTCTTTATGCTGACCCGCCAGCAACTGCTGGATTGCCACGCGCACTTCGCCATGTACCGCTCGTAACCACGGGCCTGCCGCGCCGGGCACCTTTACCCGGCGCGGCCACTTTCAAGCATTCAGATAACCAAGACAACGGTAAGGAGCCGTGATGGCAGGGAACAGTATTGGGCAATTTTTCCGCGTCACCACCTTTGGTGAATCCCACGGCCTCGCGCTGGGCTGCATTATCGACGGGGTGCCGCCCGGCATTCCTCTCACCGAGGCCGACCTCCAGCACGATCTGGACCGCCGCCGCCCCGGCACCTCCCGCTACACCACCCAGCGCCGCGAGCCGGATCAGGTCAAAATCCTCTCCGGCGTGTTCGAGGGCGTGACCACCGGCACCAGCATCGGCCTGCTGATCGAAAATACCGACCAGCGCTCGCAGGACTACAGCGCGATCAAAGACGTGTTCCGTCCCGGCCATGCTGATTACACCTACGAACAGAAATATGGCCAGCGCGACTACCGCGGCGGCGGCCGCTCTTCGGCGCGGGAAACCGCCATGCGCGTGGCGGCCGGGGCGATCGCCAAAAAATACCTGCAGATGAAGCACGGCGTGCAGGTGCGCGGCTATCTGGCGCAGATGGGCGACATCTGCTGTGAGCTGAAGGAATGGGATCAGGTAGAGCAGAACCCGTTCTTCTGCCCCGACCCAGCCAAGCTGGAGGCGCTGGATGAGCTGATGCGCGCGCTGAAAAAAGAGGGCGACTCCATCGGGGCCAAAGTCACGGTGGTGGCGGAGAACGTCCCGGCCGGGCTGGGCGAGCCGGTGTTCGACCGGATTGATGCCGACCTGGCGCACGCGCTGATGAGCATCAACGCGGTCAAAGGCGTGGAGATTGGCGACGGCTTTGAGGTGGTGACCAAACGCGGCAGCGAAAACCGTGACGAGATCACCCCGGACGGCTTCCAGAGCAACCACGCCGGCGGCGTGCTGGGCGGCATCAGCAGCGGCCAGCCGGTGATTGCGCACCTGGCGCTGAAACCGACCTCCAGCATCATGGTGCCGGGCCGCACCATTAACCGGCAGGGCGAGGCGGTGGAGATGGTGACCCGCGGCCGCCACGATCCGTGCGTCGGCATCCGGGCGGTGCCGATCGCCGAGGCGATGATGGCGATTGTGCTGATGGACCACCTGCTGCGCCAGCGTGCGCAGTGCGCGGATGTCACGACTTCTGTCCCACGTTGGTAACACGATGAGCAAGCCCCTTCTTGCCGCACTACTCGGCGGCCTGGCGCTGGTCACGGCGCTGCCTGCTGCGGCGTTGACGCCGTGGCAGCAACTGACCCACCCGGTGGCCGGATCGCCGCAGTCGATCGGCAGTTATGCCAACGGCTGTATCGTCGGCGCGAGGCCGCTGCCGTTGCAGTCACCCGATTATCAGGTGATGCGCCCGGACCAGCGCCGCTACTTCGGCCACCCGCACCTGCTGGACTTCATCGGCCGCCTGAGCAACCAGGCGCACCGGCGCGGGCTGGGCACGGTGCTGATTGGCGACATGGGCATGGCGGCCGGTGGCCGGTTCAGCAGCGGCCATGCCAGCCACCAGTCAGGGCTGGACGTTGATATCTGGCTGCAACTGCCCACCCAACGCTGGACGCCGCAACAGTTGCTGAAACCGCAGCCGATCGATCTGGTCGCCGTGGACGGCAAGCAGGTGGTACGCCGCCACTGGCAGCCGCAGGTTGCGCAGCTGATCAAGATGGCGGCGGAAGATAATCAGGTGGCGCGCATTTTCGTCAACGCCGCCATCAAAAAACAGTTGTGCGCCGACGCAGGCAGTGACCGCGCCTGGCTGAACAAGGTGCGCCCGTGGTTTGCCCACCGCGCCCATATGCACGTGCGGCTTTACTGCCCGCCGGACAGCCTCGAATGCCAGGACCAGGCCCCGCCACCGCCGGGTGACGGCTGCGGCGCCGAGCTGGAAAGCTGGTTCCTGCCGCCGAAACCGTCCACCGGCAAGCCGGGCAAAGCCGTGCCGCCACCGTTGCCGCCCTCTTGTCAGGCGCTGCTGGATAACCACTTCGGAGAGTAATCATGGAAGGCATTCTTCTCGGGCCGGAGATGCTCGGCATCCTGTTTGCCGTGGCGCTGCTGGCAGGGTTTATTGATTCGATCGCCGGCGGCGGCGGGTTGCTGACCGTCCCGGCGTTGCTGGCAGTGGGCGTGCCGCCCGCGCAGGCGCTGGCCACCAATAAGTTGCAGTCGGTGGGCGGGTCGTTCTCCGCCAGCCTCTACTTTGTGCGCCGCGGGGCGGTGAACCTGGGCGAGCAGAAGCTCACCATCCTGCTGACCTTTATCGGCGCGATGACCGGGGCGATCATGGTGCAGCATATGCGTGCCGACGTGCTGCGGCAGATTTTGCCGCTGCTGGTGGTGGGCATCGGCCTCTACTTCCTGCTGACGCCGCGCCTCGGCGAGGAGGAGCGGGCGCAGCGCCTGACCGGGCTGGCGTTCGGGCTGGTGGCCGGGGGCTGCGTCGGCTTTTATGACGGCTTCTTCGGGCCGGGGGCCGGGTCATTTTATGCGCTGGCCTACGTGACGCTCTCCGGCTTTACGCTGGCGAAAGCCACCGCCCACGCCAAAGTGCTGAACTTCACCTCCAACGCCGGTGGCCTGCTGCTGTTTATCCTCGGCGGCAAAGTCATCTGGGGCATCGGGCTGGTGATGCTGGTGGGGCAGGTGCTCGGCGCACGGCTCGGCGCGCACATGGTGCTGACCCGCGGTCAGAAGCTGATCCGCCCGATGATTGTGCTGGTGTCGCTGGTGATGAGCGGCAAATTGCTGTATGACAATCACGGCCCGGAAATCCAGCACTGGCTGGCGCTGCACCTGGCATAATGCCCCGGCGCCTGAGGGATTCAGGCGTTGATAGATTCAGAAAAAGTGCGGCTTGCCTTTTTCCACCCGGCCGGTAGGGTTAGCGCCTTTGCCGGCCCCTTACTTTTTACGACATGACCATGATGAAAACCACCCAGGCAGAAATCACCCACCACTACCCACAGCTGATCGAGATCTTTAACCACTGCTTCAGCGACGAGTTCAACACCCGGCTGGTGCGCGGCGAGGGCGAGCCGATTTACCTGCCCGCCGACGATCAGATCCCTTACCACCGCATTGAGTTTGCCCACGGCTACTATGCCAGCGCGCTGCATGAGATCTCCCACTGGTGTATCGCCGGGGAGGCGCGCCGCCAGCAGGTCGATTTCGGTTACTGGTACTGCCCGGACGGCCGCGATGCCCAGACCCAGTCTGAATTTGAGCAGGTCGAGATCAAGCCGCAGGCGCTGGAGTGGATGTTCTGCGTGGCGGCAGGCTTCCCGTTTAACGTCAGTTGTGACAATCTGAGCGGCGATGTGGAGCCGGATCGCATCGCGTTCCAGCGCAAAGTGCGTGAGCGGGTACTGCATCTGCTGGCGGAAGGCATCCCGGCGCGACCGGCACGCTTTATTAACGCGTTACATTCGTTTTACAATACGCCAACGCTGACCGCCGACGATTTCCCCTACCCGGAAGATCTCTGAGCGCAGCATTCGCCCCGATTGATGAATGAGGAAGAGTGATGATCGCTGAATTTGAAGCGCGTATTCTGGCGCTGATTGATGACATGGTGGACCGCGCCAGTGACGATGAACTGTTTGCGGGCGGTTACCTGCGCGGTCATCTGACCCTGGCGGTGGCGGAAGCCGAAGAGAACGGCGAACATACGCCGCAGGCGCTGAAGCAGCGCGTTGAAATCAGTCTGAACAAGGCGATCCACGCCGGGGAACTCGCCCCGCGCGATCAGGTGCTGGTGCAGGCGATGTGGGACAACCTTTACCAGCAGGCAAAGATCGAATCCTGACAGGGTGAACCGCGTCCGCAACGGAAAAGGGCCTCATGATGAGGCCCTTTTTCATGGCGCAAAGGCCCGGTGCCGGATCAGCCCGCTTCCGTCACCGGGCGGCCCTTCAGCAGCTTCCTGACCCAGAACCGGTTCGGGTTGAGCGCCGCCAGAATCTCCGCCGGGCAGGGCAACGGCTCGCCGTGGATCTGCGCTGCCAGGATTTCGGCGGCCAGCGGGGCGGTGCTCAGGCCGCGTGCGCCCAGTGCACCGAGCAGGTAAAGGTTGGCGTAGCCCGGCGCGTCCGCCACCGGCGCACCGGCGGCCAGCTGGCGCGGTAAACCGGCATAGGCGGCCAGCGTCGCCTCAAAATCGGGTGCCTGCCCGATAACCGGCAGATGGTCGCGGGTGGCGCAGCGCACGCCGCTGCGCGCGTCACCGGCAGAGACATCCACCTCGCGCGGCCAGTCGCTCTCCGGCAGGCAATCGATCAGCCGCTGGCGGTTCTGCTGCTGCTCCTCACTGCGGTAGCCGGTGTCGGTGTCGCCGCGCTGATAGCTCGCGCCGATGCAGTGCCGGCCTTCGGCGTCAGCCGGGGTCAGGTAGCCGTTATAGCAGAGCACCTGCTGCAATTGGCTGAGCGCCGGGGTGGTCGGGATATGTGACACCTGGCCGCGCACCGGGTAGGCGGGCAGCGGCACAAAGTCGGTCAGCTGGTGGCCGTTGGCCAGCACCAGCGTGGCGTGCTGCGCCGTGTGGCCGTTGGCGAACTGCACCTGCCAGCCACTGCCCTGTGGCGTCAGGCTTTGCAAGCGGTGGCTGAACGCCAGCGTCACGCCGCGCTCACCCAGCCAGCGCAGCAGCGAGCGGGTCAGCTGTGCCGGGCAGAGCCAGCCGCCGAGCGGGTAGCGCACGCCGCCGCAGCCGGTCTCGACACCGCTGTGGCGCGCCATCTCTTCCACATCCTGCGGCTGCGCCAGCTCTTCCGGCCAGCCGCCTGCCAGCAGCGCGGCGATTTTGCGGGTGCTTTTGTCGTCATAGGCCAGCTGGCCGACGCCGCTCCACCCGGCGTCAAATACCACGCCCTGCGCCGCCAGTTGCTGATAGTGGCGGCGGGCGAAGGTGAAGGCTGCCGCGAAAAACTGCTCGAAGGCATCCTGGCAGCCGTTCAGCGCCGGGTAAACCGCGCCCTGGCGGTTGCCGGATGCCCCGTGCGCCGCCTCGCTTTCGGCGCAATAGAGCGTGACGCGGCTGCCGCGCTGCCACAGCGCCAACGCCAGCATGGCGCTCGCCACACCGCCGCCGATGATCGCCACGTCGGCCGGGTTATCTGCCGCCCGGCGGGCATACCAGGGCGCGGCTGCCGGGGCGGCAGGCTGCTCCCCCATCACGCCCGCGAGCATTTCGCGCTTCTGGCCGAACCCTTTGATTTTCTGCACCGCAAACCCGGCCTGTTGCAGGCCGCGCCGCACAAAGCCTGCCGCCGTAAAGGTGGCAAAGGTGCCGCCGGGGCGCGCCAGCCGTGCCATTGCGCCAAACAGTGTCTCTGACCACATATCCGGGTTTTTGGCGGGCGCGAACCCATCGAGGAACCAGGCATCCACCTGATTTTCCAGGCTCGGGTCTGCCTGCGCAAACCACTGGTTGGCATCCCCGAACCAGAGATCCAGCGTCACCGCGCCGTCGGCCAGCAGCAGCCGGTGGCAACCGGCGAACGGCAGCGGCCACTGCGCACGCAGCGCCTGCGCGTACTCAGCCAGCTCCGGCCAGCGGGCGTGGGCAGCCGCCAGATCCTCTGCCGACAGCGGGAACTTCTCCACGCTGATGAAATGCAGCTGTTGCAGCGCGGCGTCCGGCTTCTCCCGACGGAACTGGTCAAAGGCCTGCCACAGCGTCAGGAAGTTCAGGCCGGTGCCGAAACCGGTCTCCGCCACAATGCAGCGGCGGCGCGGGTGGTCAGCAAAGCGGGCCGGAAAACCGTTGCTGTGCAGAAAAACATGGCGTGTTTCCGCCAGCCCGTCCTGGTTGGAAAAGTAGACGTCATCGAACTGTTGCGAAACAGGTGTACCCTGTTCATTCCAGCTCAGGCTGGCCGGTTGGATTGGGGGATGATTCACGCGCGATACTCATGGCTCAAGGGTTGCGGGGGAGTTTAACGGTGCGATCACGCCGGTGCAAATTTGCATATAATAAGCAGACTGTTGCTGATCGGACTTGTTCGGCGTACAACTGTACGCTAGAGTGCGTGGCAAAATCCCGACTTAAAAGTGGAAGAGGTATTACATGAAACGTGCAGTGATTACTGGCCTGGGGATTGTCTCAAGTATTGGTAATAACAAACAGGAAGTTCTGGCCTCCCTGCAGGAAGGGCGTTCAGGAATCACTTTCTCACAGGAACTGAAAGATTCCGGTATGCGCAGCCACGTATGGGGCGATGTGAAACTGGATACCACCGGCCTGATTGACCGCAAGATCATGCGTTTTATGAGTGATGCCTCTGTCTACGCTTACCTGTCCATGCAGGAGGCTATCAAGGATTCCGGCCTGACGGATGAAATGGTTTCCAACGAACGTACCGGCCTGATTGCCGGTTCCGGCGGCGGCTCCCCGCGTAACCAGGTGGCCGGTTCTGACGGTATGCGCGCCAAAGGGCTGCGCGGCGTTGGCCCGTACATGGTGACCAAAGCGATGGCATCCGGCGTCTCTGCCTGCCTCGCCACCCCGTTCAAAATCCGCGGCGTGAACTACTCCATCAGCTCTGCCTGTGCCACCTCCGCACACTGCATCGGCAATGCGGTAGAGATGATCCAGCTCGGCAAACAGGACGTGGTGTTTGCCGGCGGCGGCGAAGAGCTGTGCTGGGAAATGGCCTGTGAGTTCGACGCCATGGGCGCACTCTCCACCAGCTACAACGACTGCCCGGAAAAAGCCTCCCGTACCTATGACCAGGCGCGTGACGGCTTCGTTATCGCCGGCGGCGGCGGCATGGTGGTGGTTGAGGAGCTGGAACACGCTCTGGCACGCGGCGCGCACATCTACGCAGAGATCGTTGGCTACGGCGCAACCTCTGACGGCGCAGACATGGTCGCCCCGTCCGGTGAAGGCGCGGTGCGCTGCATGAAGATGGCGATGCAGGGCCTGGATACCCCGGTTGACTACATCAACGTCCACGGCACCTCCACCCCGGTGGGTGACGTGAAAGAGCTGGGTGCGATCCGTGAAGTGTTCGGTGACACCACCCCGGCCCTCTCTGCCACCAAAGCGATGACCGGCCACTCGCTGGGCGCCGCAGGCGTGCAGGAAGCGATCTACAGCCTGCTGATGCTGGAGCACGGCTTCATCGCCCCAAGCATCAACATTGAGCAGCTGGACGAGAAAGCGGCAGGCATGGACATCATCACCCAGCCGACCCAGCGCGCGCTGAACACCGTCATGTCCAACAGCTTCGGCTTCGGCGGCACCAACGCCACACTGGTGATGCGCAAGTTCGCCCAGTAAGTCTCGAAGGCTGCTGATAAAAAACCCGCTCCGGCGGGTTTTTTTATGGCTGCCGGGAGAGATACATCACGTTTTTGTATTCATCATATTGATGCCATTCATCAATATGATACGTTGACCGCAGTAGGATTGTGACTGCAACCGCAGGCAAGACCTGATCGAACGGCTTACGCCGGGCGGTCGGGTTTTTTTGTTTTCAGGGTATGACAATGCAGATCGCCAAGATACTCAATAACAATGTGGTGGTGGTGCTGGACGGCCACGGGCAGGAGCAGGTGGTGATGGGGCGCGGCATCGGTTTCCAGAAACAGGTGGGCGAGGCTATCCGCCAGGCGGCGGTGGAGAAGATTTTCGCCCTCAAGGGCAATGATCTCACGGCGCGGCTGGGCGAGCTGCTCAGCCATATCCCGCTGGAAGTGATGACCACCTGTGACTGCATTATCCATCAGGCGGCGGCGAAGCTCGGCACGCTGCATGAGAGCCTCTGCATCTCACTGGCCGACCACTGTTACCACGCCATTGAGCGGCAAAAACTCGGCACGCCGCTGCGCAACGGCCTGCTGTGGGAAATCGCCCGGCTCTACCCGAAAGAGTTCGCACTGGGCCGGGAGGCGGTGGCGTTGATCGCCCGGCGGCTCCAGGTGCAGTTGCCGGATGACGAGGCCGGGTTCATCGCCCTGCACCTGGTGAATGCCCAGCTCAACGGCCATATGCCGGAAGTGATGCACGTGACCCAGGTGATGCAGGAGATTTTGCAGATCGTCAAATACCAGCTTGCGCTGGACTATGACGAAGCATCGCTGAGCTACCACCGCTTTGTGACGCACCTGAAGTTTTTTGCCCAGCGGATGCACGCCCGCACCGTGGTGGAGAGTGACGATCTCTCGCTGCATGACGCCGTCAAAACCACGTATCCGGCGGCGTACCGCTGCGCGGGCAAGATCCAGCAGCATATGGCCGGCCAGTACCAGCAGGCGCTGACCAAAGAAGAACTGATGTTCCTGACCATCCACATTGAGCGGGTGCGGAAGGAGGGGCGGTTGCTGCCCGGCTGAGCCGGGCCATACGGCCTTCAGCACACAGGATTGTTACCGCCGCCAGGCGGGCAAAACCTGAATGTTCCCGGTTGCCGGCAGGCGGCCTGGGGCATTCAGGTTTTTTTTTGCCCCCGGCGGCCTGTCACCCTATCAGGAGAAGAGGCAATGGATAACCAGCAGACGGCACGCGACATCCTCAACCGGGTCGGCGGCCGCGAGAATATCCTCAGCGTGATGCATTGCGCCACCCGGCTGCGCTTCAGGCTGCGGGCGCGCGAAAAGGCGGATGCAGAGGCGTTGAAACAGCACCCCGGCGTGATTATGGTGGTGGAGAGCGGCGGCCAGTTCCAGGTGGTTATCGGCAACCACGTGGGCGACGTCTATCAGGCGCTGGTGCAGCAGGCGGGGCTGGGCGAGAACAGCGCGGCCCCACCGGACGAGGGGGCCGCGCAGCAAAACCTGTTCAGCCGCTTTATCGATGTGATCTCCGGTATCTTCACGCCGGTGATCGGCCTGATGGCCGCCTCCGGCATCCTGAAGGGGTTGCTGGCGCTGGCGCTGGTCTGCGGGATGCTGGAGGAGAGCAGCGGCACCTACCAGATCCTCTTCGCCGCCGGGGACGCGATGTTCACCTTCCTGCCATTGATTTTAGGCTATACCGCCGGGAAAAAGTTCGGCGGCAGCCCGTTTGTCACGATGGCGATCGGCGGCGCGCTGATGCACCCGCTGATGCTGGCTGCCTTTCAGGCAGAGAGCAGCGGTGATGCGGCCCCGTTCACCTTCCTTGGCCTGCCGGTGACGCTGATCAACTACAGTGGCTCGGTGATCCCGATCCTGTTTGCGGCCTGGGTGAGCTGTTGGCTGGAAAAAAGGCTCTATCCCCGGCTGCACAGCAGCATCCGCAACTTCGGCACGCCGCTGCTCTGCCTGATGATCACCGTGCCGCTGACCTTCCTGCTGATTGGCCCGGCGGCCACCTGGCTGAGCCAGCAACTGGCGCACGGCTTCCAGGCGATCTACATCTTCGCACCGTGGCTGGCCGGGGCGGTGATGGGGGCGCTCTGGCAGGTCTGCGTGATTTTCGGCCTGCACTGGGGGCTGGTGCCGCTGATGATGAACAACCTCAGCGTGCTGGGGCACGACACCCTGATGCCGCTGGTGGTGCCGGCGGTGCTGGGGCAGGCGGGGGCGGCACTCGGCATGTTCCTGCTCAGCCGTGAACCCAGAATGCGGGCGCTGTCCGGCTCCGCTTTCACTGCCGCGCTGTTCGGCATTACGGAGCCGGCGGTCTACGGCGTGACACTGCCCGCCCGGCGGCCGTTTATTTTCGGCTGCCTGGGCGGGGCGCTGGGCAGTGCCGTGATGGGCTTCTACCAGACCAACGCCTTCTCCTTCGGCTTTGCGAGCATCTTCACCTTCGCACAGATTATCCCGCCCGGCGGCATCGACCGCACCGTGTGGGCCGGGGTGGGCGGTTCCCTGCTGGCGCTGCTGTTCGCCGCCGTGATGACCCGGCTGTTCGGGGTGCCGCGCACCGCCGCTGACGCGCCCGTGCCGGCAGAGGCATCGCCCGCTGCCCCGGCGGGCACCCCGGCAAGCGGTGAGACGCTGCTCAGCCCGATGAGCGGGGCGCTGGTAGCGCTGGAGCAGGTGCCGGACAAAACCTTCGCCAGCGGCCTGCTGGGGAAGGGCGTGGCCATTGTGCCGGAGGAGGGGCGCGTCACCTCGCCGGTGGACGGCGAAATCGCCTCAGTGTTCGCCACCCGCCACGCCATCGGCATCGCCTCCGCAGGCGGCAGTGAGATCCTGATCCATGTCGGCATCGACACGGTAAAACTTGACGGTCACTATTTCACCGCCCATGTTAAGGCGGGCGACCGGGTAGCCGCCGGTGACCTGCTGTTAACCTTTGATCGCCAGGCGATTACAGCCGCCGGCTATGACCTCACCACCCCCATGCTGGTCAGTAACAGCGACGATTTCACCGATGTGCTCTGCGCGCCGGGTGCCCGCACCCTGGGGCAGACCCCCCTGCTGACCGTGATTCATTAATCAACAAGGAGAGAACCATGACACAACCATTTCCGGCAGATTTCCTCTGGGGCGGCGCGATTGCCGCCAACCAGGTCGAGGGCGCCTACCTGACGGACGGTAAAGGGCTGTCCACCTCTGACCTGCAACCCCACGGCATTTTTGGTGAGATTACCGAGCGCCGTGAAGGGGACAGCGGCATCAAAGATCTGGCGATCGACTTCTACCACCGTTACCCGGAAGACATCGCGCTGTTCGCGGAGATGGGCTTCACCTGCCTGCGGATCTCCATCGCCTGGACGCGCATCTTCCCGCAGGGCGATGAAGAACAGCCGAACGAAGCCGGGCTGGCCTTCTACGACCGGGTGTTCGATGAGATGGCAAAACACAACATCACGCCGCTGGTGACGCTGTCCCATTATGAAATGCCGTACGGGCTGGTGAAAAACCACGGCGGCTGGGGCAGCCGCGACACCATCGGTTTCTTTACCCGCTATGCGCGCACCGTGTTCCGGCGCTATGGCGCGAAGGTCAAACACTGGCTGACCTTCAATGAGATCAACATGTCGCTCCATGCGCCGTTCACCGGCGTCGGCCTGCCGGAAGCGAGCAGCAAAAGCGAGATCTACCAGGCGATTCACCACCAGCTGGTGGCCAGTGCCGCGGCGGTGAAGGCGCTGCATGAGATTATCCCGGACGGCAAAATCGGCAATATGCTGCTGGGCGGGCTGCTCTATCCGCTCACCTGCAAACCGGAGGATGTGCTGGAAACCCAGCGCCAGAACCGCGACTGGTTGTTCTTTGGCGACGTGCAGGCGCGCGGCTACTACCCGGCTTACATGAACCGCTATTTCCGCGAGAACAACATTCAGATCGACATCACCGACGAGGATCGCGAGACGCTGAAAGAGACCATCGATTTCATCTCCTTCAGCTACTACATGAGCGGCTGTGTCACCACCGATGAGGCGCAGAACCAGAAAGCGCGCGGCAACATCCTCAATATGGTGCCGAACCCGCACCTCGCCAGCTCAGACTGGGGCTGGCAGATTGACCCGGTGGGGCTGCGCATCCTGCTCAACCTGCTGTGGGATCGCTACCAGAAACCGCTGTTCATTGTAGAGAACGGCCTCGGGGCGAAAGACAAGATCGAGGCGGACGGCACCATCCGGGATGATTACCGCATCCAATACCTCAATGACCACCTGGTGCAGGTGGGCGAGGCAATTGAGGATGGCGTGGAAGTGATGGGCTACACCGCATGGGGGCCGATTGACCTGGTCAGCGCCTCTAAGGCCGAGCTGTCGAAGCGCTACGGCTTTATCTATGTAGACCGCGATGACAACGGCGAAGGCACGCTGGAACGCCGCCGTAAGAAGAGTTTCACCTGGTATCAGGACGTTATCCGCAGCAACGGCAAAAGCCTGGCGCGCTGATCGCATTTCCCCGCCCGTCGTGTCCCGCAACCCGAAGTTTGCGGGACGCTTTCCAGAATCACGCACCGCACTGGCATAATCCCGCACGCCGCGTTACCTTCTCTCTCCCGTTTCCTGAGAGCTGTTTTGTATGGTCAAGACGTTGTTTTACCGCGTGCTTCGCGGCCTGTTCCATGACCGCCTGTTACAGGCGCTGCTGCTGGTGGGCGTGGTGCTCACCGCGTTGCACCCGGCTGCCGTACGCACCTTCCCGGCGGCCGTTGACTGGCCGACCATCATGACCCTGCTGGGTTTGCTGCTGCTGACCAAAGGGGTGGAGAGCAGCGGGTTCTTTGACCTGCTGGGGCGGGCGATGATCCGCCGCCTGCACCGCGAGCGGCCGCTTGCGCTGTTTCTGGTGGCTGCCGCGGCGCTGCTCTCGACCTTTATGACCAACGACGTGGCGCTGTTTATCGTGGTGCCGCTGACCATCACATTGAAAAAACTCTCCGCACTGCCGGTAACAAGGCTGATCATTTTCGAGGCGCTGGCGGTCAACGCCGGGTCGCTGCTGACGCCCATCGGCAACCCACAAAATATCCTGCTGTGGAACCGCGCCGGGGTGTCGTTTGCGGCCTTTACCGGCCAGATGCTGCCGCTGATGGCGGTCAGCATGGCGCTGCTGCTGGCCCTGACGTGGTTCAGCTTCCGGGCGCGGCCGATCAAGGCGGTTCAGTTGCCGGAGGGCGTCGCCTGCCGCAAACCGTTGCTGATGACCTGTGCCGTGCTGTATGGGGTGTTCCTGGTGTCGGTGGAGCTGGGCGCGACCGGTTATGGCCTGCTGGCGGTGCTGGTGGGGTTGCTGCTGCTGGCGCGGCGGGTGCTGGTGCAGATCGACTGGGGGCTGATCCTGGTGTTTATCGCGATGTTTATCGACATCCGCCTGCTGGTGGACCTGCCCCCGCTGCGGCCGCTGATTGCCCAGCTGGCCCACCTGCCGGAAAGCGGGCTTTACCTGCTCGGTATCGGGCTGTCGCAGCTTATCAGCAATGTCCCGGCCACCATCCTGCTGATGAACGCCGTGCCCTCCACGGCGCTGGTGGCCTATGCCGTCAATATCGGCGGCTTCGGCCTGGCCATCGGTTCGCTGGCCAACCTGATCGCGCTCAGGATGGCCGGTGACCGGCGCATCTGGCTGCGTTTCCACCTCTATTCACTGCCGTTTTTGCTGGTCAGCACCCTGGCGGGCTGGGGGTTGCTGGCGTTGACCGGCTGAGATCAGAAAACCAGCCAGAGCAGAATCAGCACCACCAGCAGCGCGGCAAACAGCAGCGGCGCGCCGCCCAACCCTTGCAGTTGCGGCGGCAGCAGGGCGATCAGCGGGTTCACCAGCGGCTGCGGCGCGGCGGCAGCCGACTGCACCATTGACGCGGAGGTCACGCTGCGATCGACGCGGCGGCTGAACAGCATCCCCAGCAGGTCATGCAGTTGCGCGGCGGTCAGCGGCGTGAGCGGCCCGGCGTTGAACTGCGTCTGGGCATACTCCGTCAGCTGTTGCTGCTCCTCCGGGCTGGCCGGGTGCTTCAGCGCGCCGTGCAGGCTGTGCAGCGTCGGGCTGGTCTGCTGGCTCAGGGTATGGCGCGCCTGCAGGTATTGGGTGATCACCTGGAAATGCCGCGCCGGCATCGGGTCGTTGGTGGAAACCCCGACCAGATTGAACAGCTCCTGCCACAGCTTGGCCGGCTTCTCGCCGGTGGCGGCGCTGAGCCGCGCCACCTGCTGTTGCAGGCTGCGCTGTTCGGCGGGCAGCACCGGGCGGTCCATCACCGGGGTCTGCTGCGGCGGGGGAATGGTCAGCCCGCCGGTCTGGATCAGCGCCAGCACCTGATGCAGCTGCTCATGGCTCAGCTGGCTGAGTACCGTGTGGCCGAAATTCTGCCGGATGAAATCGCTGACCGCCTGCCGGTTATTGCCGAGCGGCAGCAATTCGGTGAGCTGTTGCAGCAACTGGCGGGTGGCGTGGCTCTCCTGCGCGCTGCTCAGGCGGTTCTGCAAATTCTGCTCAGCCTGCGGGAACTGCCCGGCGCTGATCTCCCCCTCGTTCGGCACGTGCAGGTCGTGGCGCAGGCTGGCCCACAGTTCGGCGGCTTTCATCGGCGTCAGCGCCATGATTTTCACCACCAGTTTCTCCAACGTGGTGCGCTGGGCAGGGGTGAGCGGCTGGTTCTCGCCGGGCGGGGTCGGCCCGGTTTTGGCTGACGGCAAAGGCCGGTCACTGACCGGGGGAGTGCCGGGGCCGCTCAATGGTTGCATAACGTTGGAATCCTTAATGTACAGGGTGGTAACAGGTATCAGCCGGATGCCGCGCAGAGGAATCGCCGGGGGCGGCAGTGTGGGTAAATGATACCAACCTGTACCCATCACGGATAGTGATGAATGTCGCTTAAATCATCGGCGGGGGCTGTTTGGTCACTCTGTCTGCATTTTCGGCATGAGGGCACCCCGCGGGTGTGCCTGCGTGCGGGCGGCGGCCCGGCTGGTTACTCCGGATTGATGAGCGTCGCCCGTCCTGCGGTTTGCGCCCGGCATAACGTCATGGCCCGCGCCAGGCGTTCGATACCGATCACGGTGCGCTCGGGCGTCTGGGCGCTGAAATTGAGGCGCAGGGTGAACTCGGCCTGTGGGTTGTTCCGGTAGAAACACGCGCCGCGCGCAAAGGTGACGTTCTGTTGCCACGCCAGCGGCATCAGCCGTGACACCGGGATATCCGGCGGCAGTTGCACCCAGAGGAACAGGCCGCCCTCCGGCAGCTCCACGCGGCACCCCGGCGGCAGGTGGCGGGCCAGCGCATCGGCGGCGACATCCCGCAACTGGCGGTAAAGGCGGCAGGCGCGCTGCAACTGGCGCTGGTAACTGCCCACGGTCACAAAGGCGTCCAGCGAGCGCTGCAACAGGCTGGACGTGGTGAAGCTGTCGAGATGTTTACGCTGCGCCAGCCGGGGGTAAAGGGCGGCGTCGGCCACCAGGTACCCGATACGGATGCTCGGCATCAGCATCTTGGAGAAGGTGCCGACGTAGATCACGCCGCCGCCGGCCGCCAGGGAACGCAGCGAGGGCAGCGCCGCGCCCTGGTAGCGCAGGTCACCGACGAAATCATCCTCCAGCAGTGTCACCCCGGCGGCTTCAGCCAGCTTCACCAGTTGCCGCCGCCGGGGTTCACTCAGGCAGCGCCCGGTAGGGTTATGGAAATTGGGGATGGTGTAGATCAGCGCCGGGCGGTGCGCGGCCAGCAGGGCGGGCAGGGCGTCCACGCACAGGCCGTCGGCATCACAGGGGATCGGCACGGTACGGACGCCCTGAAGCTCAAACAGCGTCAGGGCCTCGGCGTAGGTCGGCTCCTCCACCAGCACTGTATCGCCGGGGCGCAGCAGGGTGTGGCTGACCAGGCTCAGCGCCTGTTGCGAACCGTTGGTGATCAGAATCTGTTCCGGCCGCGCCGGGATACCCTGCAACGAGAGGATGCGCGCCAGCGTATCGCGCAGCGGATAGTAGCCGCAGTAGTCGCCATAGTGGAACGCCTCTTCCGCATGGCGGCGCAGCACCGAGTGCATCACTTTGCGGAACGCCTCCTGCGGGAAGATGCGCGGGTTGCCGACCCCGGCGGCGAAATTGATCACGTCCGGCGGCAATGGGCTGTCGGCCTGGCCATCCAGCCGCGAGGCACCGGTGGTAAAAGGGTCAACCGGGAAGAGGGCCGTCTGCTCTGCGGCAGGCGGGGCGGGTGGCGCATACGGGTGGCATACATAGGCACCGCTGCCGCGCCGCGCCTGTAAAAAACCTTTGGCCGCCAGTTCGCCATAGGCGTTTTCCACCGTCAGGCGGCTGACGGCCAGTTCAGCCGCCAGCATCCGGGTAGAGGGCAGTTTGTCCCCCTCTTTCAGGCTGCCGTCCAGAATGGCGCAGCGCAGCGTCTCTTCGATTTGCAGGTAGAGCGGGATGACACTGTGGCGATCGAGAGGGATATGCATAGCACTCCTGGGCGGCAGAGAAAAAGGCAACATGGCCGGCTTACGCGTAACGTGGCCTGGATAAGCATAACGTGGCCTGGATAAACTGAAAGTGGCCTGCTTAAGATTAATAGTAAGTGGCTCTGGCCGGAAAGGGGCAGCGGCGTAAAATTCAGGATAAGGTTTTTTTCTGTTATCTGAGAGGATGTTATGCCGATCTCTACCGGAGCGGCGGCCACCGCGGCTGCCTCAGCGGGTGGCCTGCCTGCCCGTACCGGGCACGGGTTTTCCCTGGCGGTGCTGAGCGCCTTTCTGCTGGCATTTACCGCCATCATCATCCGTGTGCTGACGGAACAGTACCGGCTGCCGGCACTGGTGCTGGCGTTCTGGCGGGCGGCGCTGGTGGCGGCGGTGCTGTTTCCGGTGCTGCTCTGTGTGCGGCCGCAGTGGCTGCGGCTGGGCTGGGCGCGGCTGCGCTTCTATGCGCTGTTCGGGCTGGTGCTGGCGCTGTTCAACGCGCTCTGGACGTTCTCCATCATGCTGAACGGCGCGTCAGTGGCGACCATCCTCAGCTATTTCTCGGTGGGCTTTACGGTGTTTCTCGGCTGGGTCTGTTTTGGTGAGCGCCTGGACGCCCGGCAACTGGCGGTGATCGGCATCAGCCTGGTAGGCTGCGCGCTGGTCAGCCTGGGCGGCGACACAGAGACGGCGCACACCGGCCTGTTCGGCCTGCTGATTGGCGTGCTGACCGGCGTCGGTTCCACGCTGTATGCGCTGTGCGGGCGGCTGGCGAGCCGCCGCGGCTACCCGGAGTGGAATACCATTCTGTATGTGTTCGCCTTCGCCGCGCTCTACCAGTTGCTGTTCAATGCGCTGGCCGGGCACCTGCCGGTGCCGGATGGCAGCCTCACCGGCAGCGTCTGGTTCTTGTCACAGGGTGATGCGGGCATCCAATGGCACGGCTGGGGGCTGTTGCTGTTGCTGGCGGCAGGGCCGACCCTGCTGGGCTTCGGCCTGTATAACCTCAGCCTGAAAACCCTGCCGCTGGCGGTGGCGAACCTGATCCTGTCGCTGGAACTGGTGTTTACCGCCGCCATCGCCTTTGTGTTACTGGGCGAAACCCTGACGCCGTGGCAACTGCTGGGCAGCGCCCTGATGCTGGCCGGCGTCGGGTTGATGCGCCGCCGCACCCGGAAGGCGAAAGGGGAGGGCGTCAGGGATCCGCGCGCTTCACCGGACGCAGCAACGGCGTGCGCATCCGCTGTGCCAGGAACACCCCCAACAACGTGATGCCGCCGCCAATCAGGTGATAGCTGTGCAGTTGCTCATGCAGGAACAGCACCGCGATCACCGCCGTAAACAGCGGCGTCAGGTTCATAAAGATCGACGTCGTGTTGGCCCCCAGCCGCATGACGCCCTGAATCCACAGGAACGGCGCAATCAGTGAGGCCGGGATGCCGGCGAACAGCACCAGCGGGATATTCTGCGGCGTCAGGGTGACATCCGGCGCCAGCAGGAAATTGGGCAGCAACAGCAGTACCCCGAACAGGATCTGCACATACAGCGCTTGCCAGTTCGGCAGCGGGATCGCCCAGCGCCGGGTCAGCACGCCGTAACAGGCGTACGAGGCCGACGCGGCAAACATCATCAGCTCGCCGCTGCCGATGCCGTGTGTCAGCAGTTGTTCCGGGTGGCCGGCGCTGACCAGCCACAGCAGGCCGCCGAAGGAGAGCACACCGCCGAGCGCCATGCCGCGCGTCGGCGCGATGCCGAGCAGCACGATGCTGAACAGGATGGTCAGCAGCGGGATAAGCGAGCTGAGAATGCCCATAAACAGCGCGCTGACGCTGTGTGCGGCGTAATAGGCCAGGCTCTGGTAGAGCACCATGCCGAGCAGCCCGAGCACCAGCAGTTTTCCCAGGTGCGGGCGCAGCGTCTGCCGGTGGCGCCACAGGCCGGGCAGCACAAAGGGCGTCAGCACCAGCAGGGCCAGCAGCCAGCGGTAAAAAGAGATGGCTGCCGGGTCAATGGCCCCGGCGGCGATTTTGCTGACCACCGCATTCAGCGACCAAATCAGTACCGCCAGCAGCGGAAAAAGCGCATTCATCATGAAACCCGTTTTATTCTCTAAAAGGCGCTAGTGTACGATTGTCTGGTTTCATAGAGATAGCGATAACCAGACATCCCATGCGCATAACAGGACAACATGCCACGCCCTCACACCACCTTTGCGCCACCGGCCCAGTACGGCCCGCTGCCGGCGAACGCCCCCGGCAACCGCGCGGCGCTGCCGCGGCATCTCTTTTTCCGCGAAGAGCACCATGACCCCTACACCGATTTCCTGCCCCATACGCACCCCTGGGGCCAGGTGATCTATGTGAAAAGCGGGGTGGTGGCGCTGAATGTGGGCGGCCAGCGCTTTCTGGCCCCGCCGGAGTTCGCCGTCTGGTTGCCGCCGCACCATGAGCACAGCAGCTCCAGCCGCCGCGCCACCCGGTTCCGCTCCATCAATATTGCGCCGTCGCTCTGCCACGGTTTGCCGGAATCCCCCTGTCTGCTCGGCGTCAGCGCGATTTTTACCGCGATTGTGGATGACTGCTTCGCCCGCCACCTGGCGGAACCGGCCACGCGCAGTGACCTGCGGCTCTGCCGGGTGCTGATCGACCAGCTGCGGCGCTCGTCGCTCCAGCGTACCTATCTGCCGACCTCGCAGGACAAGCTGCTCGCGCCGGTGCTGCGTGAACTGGAGCGCAACCCGGCTGATAACACGCCGCTCGCCGTCTGGGCGCAGCGGGTCTACACCACCGAGCGCACCCTGTCGCGCCGCTGCCGCCAGGATCTGGGCATGGCGTTCAGCGAGTGGCGGCAGCGCCTGCGGTTCCTGCATGCGATTTCACTGCTTGAGCAGGGAAAAAGCGTCCAGCAGGTGGCGCTGGAGCTGGGGTACAGCGCGTCCAGCGCCTTTATCGCCATGTTCCGGCAGATAGCCGGCACCACGCCGGAACGCTTCCGCCGTGCGCAATAGTCTGGGTTTCGCCTGAAGTAATGGGATTCTGCGCCATTCGGTGGCAAAATATTTGCCCTTCTTTACCGCTAAGCTGCCGGAGTGTGACGTGAAAATCCTGGTTGATGAAAATATGCCGTATGCCCAGACCCTGTTCAGCCGCCTGGGTGACGTTCAGGCGGTGCCCGGCCGCCCGATCCCGCGTGAGGCGTTGCTGGGTGCCGACGCGCTGATGGTGCGCTCCGTCACGAAAGTCAATACCGACCTGCTGACCGGCACCGGGGTGAAATTTGTCGGCACCGCCACCGCGGGCACCGACCATGTGGATGACGCCTGGCTGGCAGCGCAGGGCATCGGCTTTTCCGCCGCACCGGGCTGCAATGCCATTGCGGTGGTGGAGTATGTCTTCTCCGCGCTGATGATCCTTGCCCAGCGCGACGGCTGGCAGCTGCGGGAGAAAACCGTGGGGATCGTGGGCGTCGGTAACGTCGGCTCGCGCCTTCAGGCGCGCCTTGAGGCGCTGGGCGTTAAAACCCTGCTGTGCGATCCGCCGCGCGCCGCACGCGGTGACGCCGGCCCGTTCTGGCCGCTGGAGAAGCTGGTGGCCGAGGCGGATATCCTCACCTTCCACACGCCGTTGTATAAAGACGGCCCTTACCGCACCCAGCATCTGGTGGATGCAGAGATGCTGGCCGCCTTGCCGGATAACCGCGTGCTGATCAACGCCTGCCGCGGTGAAGTGGTGGATAACGCCGCGCTGCTGGCGGCGCTCAACGGCGGCAAGGCGCTCAGCACGGTGCTGGATGTGTGGGAGCCGGAACCGGAACTCTCCCTGCCGCTGCTGAATGCGGTGGATATCGGCACCGCGCACATCGCCGGTTACAGTCTGGAAGGCAAGGCGCGCGGCACCACGCAGGTGTTTGAGGCGTACAGCCGCTTCCTGGGGCAGCCGCAGGCGGTGCCGCTGGAGAGCCTGCTGCCGGTGCCGGATGTCAGTGAGGTGACGCTGAACGGCAATCTGGCGGCACACCCTGATGAGGGAACCCTGCTGCGCCTGATGCACCTGGTGTATGATGTGCGCCGCGATGATGCCCCGCTGCGCCGGGTGGCGGGGACGCCCGGTGAATTCGACAAATTGCGGAAGTTTTATCAGGAGCGGCGCGAATGGTCGTCGCTCTGCATACAGTGTGACGACGAGGCCACGGCCACGTTGCTGACCCGGCTCGGCTTTACCGCCCGGCTGCGCTAAGCGCGTCACCCCCTCTTTTCATGGGCGGCAGTGACCGCCCTTTGTTTTTGTTTTTCTGGAGAAACCACTATGTCTGACGGCTGGAACATTGCCCTGTTGGGGGCCACAGGCGCGGTAGGCAACGCCTTGCTGGAATTGCTGGAGGAACGTCAGTTCCCGGTGGGCGAGCTTTTCCCGCTGGCCAGCGATCGCAGCGCCGGTGAGACCCTGCGTTTCAACGGGAAATCGGTGATGGTACAAGACGCCGCCCAGTTTGACTGGTCGCAGGCGCAGCTGGCGTTTTTTGTCGCCGGCACTGACGCCACCGCACGCTACGCGGACGAAGCCGCCAACGCCGGCTGCCTGGTGATTGACAGCAGCGGCCTGTTCGCGCTGGAGCCGGATGTGCCGCTGGTGGTGCCGGGCGTGAACCCGCAGGTGCTGGCGGATTACCGTAACCGCAATATCGTGGCGCTGGCCGACAGCCTGACCAGCCAGCTGCTGACCGCCATCAAACCGCTGACCGAACAGGCCGGGCTGTCCCGCCTGCACGTCACCAGCCTTATCTCTGCGTCGGCGCACGGCAAGGCGGCGGTGGACGATCTGGCCGGGCAGAGCGCCCGCCTGCTCAACGGCCTGCCGGTAGAGCAGAGCCTGTTCAGCAAACAACTGGCGTTCAACCTGTTGCCGCTGCTGGCCGATGAAGAGGGCAGTGTGCGCCAGGAGCGCCGCCTGGTGGATCAGGTGCGCAAAGTGTTGCAGGATGAAGGGTTGCCGGTGTCAGTGAGCTGCATCCAGTCGCCGGTATTTTATGGCCAGGCACAGGTGGTGAACCTGGAAGCCCTGCGCCCGATGGCGGCTGACGAGGCGCGCGAGGCGTTCCTGAGCGTGGAAGAGATCCAGCTCAGTGATGAGCAGGACTTCCCGACACAGGTGACGGATGCCTCCGGCAACGATGCACTGAGCATCGGCTGCGTACGCAATGATTACGGCATCCCGGAGATCCTGCAATTCTGGTCGGTGGCGGACAATATCCGCTTCGGCGGCGCGCGCATGGCCGTGGAAACTGCTGAGAAGCTGGTGCAGGAGTACATGTACTGATGTCTGACGTTGTGACCCTGCCGCCGGAGCCGGCGGCAGGCCAGTTAAAAATCGCGCTGGGTATTGAGTATGACGGCAGCCGCTATTTCGGCTGGCAGCGGCAGCAGGAAGTCGCCAGTGTGCAGGGCTGCCTTGAGGAGGCGCTCAGCAAAGTGGCCGCCCACCCGGTCAGCGTGTTCTGCGCCGGGCGCACCGACGCCGGGGTGCATGCCACCGGGCAGGTGGTGCACTTCACCACTGATGCGGTGCGCAAAGATGCGGCGTGGACGATGGGGGTGAATACCCATCTGCCGCGTGACATCGCCGTGCGCTGGGTAAAAACCGTGGACGAGGATTTCCATGCCCGTTTCAGCGCCACTGCCCGCCGCTACCGGTATGTGATTTACAACCACCGCTACCGCCCGGCGATCCTCCAGCAGGGGGTGACGCACTATCACCAGCCGCTGGATGAGCACCGGATGCAGCGCGCGGCGCAGAGCCTGCTGGGGGAGAATGATTTCACTTCCTTCCGGGCGGTGCAGTGCCAGTCGCGCACCCCGATGCGCAATGTAAAGCATGTAAATATTACACGCCTGGGTCACTATATTGTGGTAGATATCAAGGCCAACGCCTTCGTTCACCATATGGTTCGCAACATTGTCGGCAGCCTGATGGAGATTGGTTGCGGCAACCAGCCGGAGACGTGGATGGCCGAGCTGCTGGCGCTGAAAGATCGCACGCAGGCCGCGGCCACCGCCCGCGCGGAAGGGCTTTATCTGGTGGCCGTGGATTACCCGGCGCGCTTTGATTTGCCGGCACCGCCGCTGGGGCCGTTGTTCCTGCCGGACGATCTTGTCCCGGCACACTGACAGGCAACACAGGGACCCGGTCCGCCGGGTATACGTTTAAACCTGCGGGGTTGTTACCTGCATCACAGAAGATGGGCCCTATGGACTTTATCCATTTCGTTATTGATTTTATTCTGCATATTGATGTTCATCTGGCAGAACTGGTCGCGCAGTATGGCGTGTGGATTTACGGCATTCTCTTCCTTATCCTGTTTTGTGAAACCGGGCTGGTGGTCACCCCGTTCCTGCCGGGCGATTCGCTGCTGTTTGTGGCGGGGGCGCTGGCGGCGTTGCCGTCCAACAGCCTGGATGTGCACCTGATGGCGTTTTTGATGGTCTGTGCGGCGATTCTGGGTGACGCGGTGAACTACACCATCGGCCGCCTGTTTGGTAACCGGCTGTTCAGTAACCCGGACTCCAAAATTTTCCGCCAGAGCTACCTGACCAAAACACACCAGTTTTATGACAAGCACGGCGGTAAAACCATTATCCTGGCGCGTTTTGTGCCGATTGTGCGGACATTTGCGCCGTTTGTGGCCGGGATGGGGCATATGTCCTACCGCCATTTCGCCGCCTATAACGTGATTGGCGCGCTGCTGTGGGTGCTGCTGTTCACCTATGCCGGTTACCTGTTTGGTGATCTGCCGGTGGTGCAGGAGAACCTGAAGCTCTTGATTGTCGGCATTATCCTTGTTTCAATTCTGCCGGGCGTTATTGAAGTCTGGCGTCACCGCCGCGCCGCTGCGCGGGCGCAAAAACAGTAAAACAGCGTGGCGCCGTCACATTATTGTTAAGTTTTGACGACATAAACCTAACGGTTCGACCAGTTTTTTATCCACAGTGTCGAACCGTTATGGTTTAATGAGCGGCATTTATGGTCTGTCCCTGCGGACACCCTGATGTCAGTGCCTTAGTGGCGCCGTTGCGGCGCGTATCTCGGGCATTTTTTTATGGGTCGGTTTACGGCGGACAAGAACAGTGGACCGGCAATGGCCGGGTTCAAACAGAAAGGTCATCAATGAGCTGGATTGAACGAATTCTAAATAAGAGCACAATCACCCAAACCCGTAAGGCGAACATTCCTGAAGGGGTCTGGACCAAATGTGACAGCTGCGGTCAGGTTCTCTACCGCGCTGAGCTGGAGCGCAACCTGATGGTGTGCCCTAAGTGCGACCATCACATGCCGATTGCCGCGCGTATGCGCCTGCATACCTTCCTGGATGAAGGCAGCGATGTTGAGCTGGGCAGTGAGCTTGAGCCGAAAGATGTGCTGAAGTTTAAGGATTCCAAAAAGTATAAAGATCGCCTGAGCGCGGCCCAGAAAGAGACCAACGAGAAAGATGCGTTGATCGTCATGAAAGGGACGCTGCACGGGATGCCGGTTGTGGTCGCCTCCTTTGAGTTCGCCTTTATGGGCGGGTCAATGGCGTCCGTGGTGGGTGCGCGCTTTGTGCGTGCGGTTGAGCAGGCACTGGAAGACAACTGCCCGCTGGTCTGCTTCTCCTCCAGCGGCGGCGCCCGTATGCAGGAAGCGCTGATGTCGCTGATGCAGATGGCGAAAACCAGTGCGGCGCTGGCCAAACTGCAGGAGCGCGGCCTGCCGTACATCTCCGTGCTCACTGACCCGACCATGGGCGGCGTGTCTGCCAGCCTGGCGATGCTGGGTGATCTGAACGTGGCGGAACCGAAAGCGCGTATCGGCTTTGCCGGTCGCCGCGTGATCGAGCAGACCGTGCGTGAGAAACTGCCGCCGGACTTCCAGACCAGTGAGTTCCTGATCCAGAAAGGCGCGATTGACATGATCATCCGCCGCCCGGAGATGCGCGGCAAACTGGCCAGCATCCTCTCCAAGCTGACCCACCACCCGGAACCGAACGTGGTGGTTCACGTGGTTGACAGCGACGACGTCGTCAGCGACAACCAGCAGGACGCCTGACCAGCCCGGTGACAACCGGCAACGGGTGGCTGCTGCGGCAGTCACCCGCCACCTGACAAGGGGCACCACCTGCGCCGACGTCGTGGGTGGTGCATTGTCCAATACCGTTGCGCCACACGCAGCGTAAGCAAGCGAACGGGACACATGCAAACTCAGATTCCCCACGCCACGTCGCCCCTGGCCGCGTGGCTTCATTACCTCGAACACCTCCACTCCCAGGCGATTGACCTTGGCCTGGACCGCGTCAAACGCGTCGCGGAACGCCTCTCCCTGCTCAAACCCGCCCCCTTTGTGTTTACCGTCGCCGGGACGAACGGCAAAGGCACCACCTGCCGCACGCTGGAAGCGATCCTGATGGCTGCCGGTTACCGGGTGGGCGTGTACAGTTCGCCGCATCTGGTGCGTTACACCGAGCGGGTGCGCATTCAGGGGCAGGAGCTGCCGGAAGCGGCGCACTGCGCCTCGTTTGCCCGGCTTGAGGCCGGGCGCGGCGACATCTCCCTGACCTATTTCGAGTACGGTACCCTGTCCGCGCTGCAACTGTTTCAGCAGGCGGCGCTGGATGTGGTGATCCTGGAAGTCGGGCTGGGCGGGCGGCTGGACGCCACCAACATGGTGGATGCCGATACCGCGGTGATCACCAGCATCGCGCTGGACCACACTGACTGGCTGGGGCCGGACCGCGAAAGCATCGGCCGCGAGAAGGCGGGCATCTTCCGGCCGGGCCGCCCGGCAGTGGTCGGGGAGCCGGCAATGCCGCACACCATTGCTGAGGTGGCGCGCGACCTCGGCGCGTCGCTCCATGCGCGCGGCACGGACTGGCACTTCAGCGTGCAGGCCACCAGCTGGCAGTGGCAGGCGGCCGGCCGGGTACTGGCCGATCTGCCGCTGCCGCAGGTGCCGCTCGACAACGCCGCCACCGCGCTGGCTGCGCTGCACTATGCACACTCTGCGCTGGCCGCAGCGGTGCCGGCGCGCACCGTCGATGAACAGGCCATTCGCCTGGGGCTGCAACAGGCGATGCTGCCGGGGCGCTTCCAGACCGTCAGTGAATCGCCGCGGCTGATTCTGGACGTGGCACACAACCCGCACGCCGCCGCCTACCTGGCAGAGCGGCTGGCCGCGTTGCCGGCCCAGGGCGGCCGGGTGCGGGCGGTGGTGGGGATGCTGTCGGACAAGGACATCGGCGGGACGCTGGCCTGCCTGGTGCCGCAGGTGGATGACTGGTACTGCGCGCCGCTGGAAGGGCCGCGCGGGGCCACCGCCGCACAGCTGGCGGAACACCTGACGGAACCCCGGCAGTTTGCGGATGTCGAAACCGCCTGGCGACAGGCGATGCAGGATGCTGATGATCATGACATTGTGATTGTCTGCGGGTCATTTCATACCGTGGCGCATGTCATGGCGGCATTAGAGGTAGGGAGCAGCAGTGGCAAGTAAGTTTCAGAACCGCCTGGTCGGCACCATCATCCTGGTGGCCGTGGGGGTGATTGTGTTGCCGGGCCTGCTTGACGGCAAAAAGAAGCATTATGAGGATGAGTTCGCGGCCATTCCGCTGGTACCGAAAGCCGGTGACAGCCAGGAGAATGACGCGGTACCGCCGGTGACCCAGTCACTGCCTGCCCAGCCGCCGGAAGGGGCCGGGCAGGCCGTCGGGGCCGCCAGCCAGCCACCGGCCGCGCAGGGCAGTGCGCCGGAGGCCGCAGAGCAGCACGCCCCGGTCACGGCACCGCCGGTGACGGTGACCCACCCAGAGCCGGAAAAGGTCGCGCCGAAGCCGGTGGAGCCGAAGCCGCAGCCGGTGAAACCGGTGGAGAAGCCGAAGCCTGAGCCAAAACCTGAGCCGAAGCCGCAGCCGAAACCGGAAATCAAACCACAACCGGGTGAGGCGGCCCCGGCCGGTCAGGCGTATATCGTCCAGCTTGGCGCACTGAAAAACGCCGCCAAGGTGAATGAGATTGTGGCCAGCCTGCGCCTGTCGGGCTATCGCGCCTATACCGTGCCGTCCACGCCGGTACAGGGTCAGATCACCCGCATCTTTGTCGGGCCGGATGCCTCGAAGCAGAAGCTTCAGTCCGCCTTGCCGGAGATGAACCAGATAAGCGGGTTGAGCGGGCAAGTCCGCGCGTACAGCGCCGGGCGCTAAGCCCGGCCGGTGAAACGGGGTGCCGCCAGGTGCCCCGTTTCCACTTTCAGGGAGGGGGAAGACCGGCACAGCACGCTATGTTTCTGCCTGTATTGATGTTTTTATAAACAGTGTTAATTATTTGCGACAGGGCCGGATTTCCCCTACGCAAACGTTTTCTTTTTCTGTTAGAATTCGCCGCGAATTGGATGCGGGGCGGATCATCATTGGAATAACCATGGTCTGGATCGATTTCGTCATCATTGCAGTTATTGGATTTTCGGCTCTGGTCAGCCTGATCCGGGGATTTGTCCGCGAAGCGTTGTCACTGGTTACCTGGGGATGCGCGTTCTTTGTGGCCAGTCATTACTATCCCTACCTCGCTATCTATTTCACCCGTTTTCAAGAGGAACTGGTCCGGAACGGAATCGCAATCGGCATCTTATTTATCGCGACGTTGCTCGTAGGTGCCGTTGTTAACTATGTGATTGGCTCGCTGGTGGAGCGCACCGGGCTGTCAGGAACAGACCGGGTGCTGGGCGTGTGTTTCGGCGCGCTGCGCGGTGTACTGATTGTTGCCGCTATCCTGTTTTTTCTGGATACCTTCACCGGCTTTTCACAGAGTGCTGACTGGCAACAGTCTCAGCTGATTCCGCAGTTCAGCTATATCATCAGGTGGTTTTTCAGCTACCTGCAGAGCACGTCGAGTTTCTTGCCGCAGCATCTCTAACTGCGGCAGCGCTGATGAGGAAAAGACAACATGTGCGGTATTGTCGGGATCGCCGGTTTTATGCCGGTCAACCAGTCGATTTATGACGCGTTAACGGTGCTCCAGCACCGTGGGCAGGATGCCGCAGGCATCATCACCATTGATGCCAACAACGGCTTCCGTCTGCGTAAGGCAAACGGCCTGGTGAAAGATGTATTTGAAGCCCGGCATATGCAACGCCTGCAGGGTAACATGGGCATCGGCCATGTCCGCTACCCCACTGCCGGCAGTTCCAGTGCGTCTGAAGCGCAGCCTTTTTACGTCAACTCCCCGTTCGGCATTACCCTGGCGCACAACGGTAACCTGACCAACGCCCACGAACTGCGCAGCAAGCTGTTCGAAGGGGCGCGTCGCCACGTGAACACCACCTCTGACTCCGAAATTCTGCTGAATATCTTTGCCAGCGAACTGGACCGTTTCCAGCACTACCCGCTGGAAGCCGAAAACATCTTCTCTGCGATTGCGGCGATGAACCGGCAGATCCGCGGCGCTTACGCCTGCGTGGCGATGATCATCGGCCACGGGCTGGTGGCGTTCCGTGACCCGAACGGTATCCGCCCGCTGGTCATCGGCAAGCGTACGCTGCCCGATGGCCGCAACGAGTACATGGTTGCCTCTGAAAGCGTGGCGCTGGACACGCTGGGCTTTGAGTTCCTGCGTGACGTGGCACCGGGTGAAGCCGTCTACATCACCACCAAAGGGCAGCTCTTTACCCGCCAGTGTGCAGACAACCCGTCCTATAACCCGTGCCTGTTCGAATACGTCTACTTTGCGCGCCCGGACTCGTTTATCGACAAGATTTCCGTCTACAGCGCCCGGGTGCGCATGGGTGAGAAGCTGGGCAACAAGATCGCCCGTGAGTGGGAAGACCTCGATATCGATGTGGTTATCCCCATTCCGGAAACCTCCAACGACATCGCGCTGGAGATTGCCCGCATCCTGAACAAGCCTTACCGCCAGGGCTTTGTGAAGAACCGTTATGTTGGCCGCACGTTCATCATGCCGGGCCAGCAGGCGCGCCGCCAGTCGGTACGCCGCAAGCTGAACGCCAACCGCGCCGAGTTCCGTGACAAGAACGTGCTGCTGGTGGATGACTCCATCGTGCGCGGCACCACCTCGGAGCAGATCGTCGAGATGGCGCGTGACGCCGGGGCCAAACGGGTTTACCTGGCCTCCGCCGCCCCGGAAATCCGCTTCCCGAACGTCTACGGCATCGACATGCCGAGCGTGAATGAGCTGATTGCCCACGGCCGCGAAGTGAGTGAAATCAACCAGCTTATCGGCGCAGATGCGCTGATCTTCCAGGATTTGCAGGATCTTATCGACGCGGTGCGTGAAGATAACCCGGACATTGAGCAGTTTGAGTGCTCGGTGTTTGACGGCATCTATGTCACCAAAGATGTGGATCAGGGCTACCTGGAGCATCTGGAAGCGCTGCGCAATGACGATGCCAAAGCACTGCGCGGCCAGCAGGAAGTGGAAAACCTGGAAATGCATAACGAGGGCTGATAATTCCCGCCGCTTTCGTTACCATACCCTGCTGAGAGGGCCAGGCTTGCCTGGCCCTGTTTTTTTGTGCGGCGGACGGTTGCCCGGCGCGATCACTTCCGAGGTAAGAACATGAAACGTCTCATCATTGGCATCTCTGGTGCCAGCGGCGCGATTTATGGCGTGCGCCTGTTACAGGTTCTGCGTGAGGTTGAAGGGATTGAAACCCATCTGGTGATGAGCAATGCTGCCCGCCAGACGCTGGCCCTCGAGACCGATTACGCCCTGCGCGACGTGCAGGCGCTGGCTGACGTGGTACACGATGCGCGTGATATCGCGGCCAGCATCTCTTCCGGCTCGTTCAAAACCGCCGGGATGGTGATTTTACCGTGCTCGATCAAAACCCTGTCCGGCATTGTGAACAGCTTCACCGACAGCCTGGTGACCCGCGCGGCCGATGTGGTGCTGAAAGAGCGCCGCCCGCTGGTGCTCTGCGTGCGTGAAACACCGCTGCACCTGGGCCACCTGCGCCTGATGACCCAGGCAGCAGAACTCGGCGCGGTGATCATGCCGCCGGTGCCCGCCTTCTATCACCGACCTGAAACCGTGCAGGAGATCGTTGACCAGACGGTAAACCGCGTGCTGGATCAGTTCGGCATTGAATTGCCTGACGATCTGTTTACCCGCTGGCAGGGTTCACGTTAAAGATTTGTGACATAGATTGCCCCATAACTGATCACGATTTCCCCAGTGCACCATAATTGATCCCGGCATGGTCAATTAAGGTGCACCTCCGCCGGCGTCCTGCCGGGGGAGGCGATAACCTCACCCTGTTTGTCCTGCAAATTGCGCTTAAGGCGTGCGTGCGGCCGCAGTTCCGGCACACGCGGCGGCGCTTTTCCTGCACACCGGCCGCGCCTGCATAAACGGCATGGAAACTGCATAAACCGAGAGGAAATGCTGGGTTTGGCATCGGAAAATAATTTGAGGGTACGCTATGAATAAGCTGGTCAAAGTCCTTCCCCTGGTATTGGCGTTCGCGGCAGCACACAGTTTTGCCGCCGTGCCGAAAGATATCCGTATCGGCACTGATCCTACCTATGCCCCGTTTGAGTCAAAAAATGCCAGTGGTCAGGTGGTGGGGTTTGATATCGATCTGGCCAAGGAGCTGTGCAAACGCATTGAGGCGAAATGCACCTTTGTGGAAAGCGACTTCGACGCGCTGATCCCCTCCCTGAAAGCCAAGAAAATTGACGCCATTATCTCGTCGCTGTCTATCACGGAGAAACGTCAGAAAGAGATCGCCTTCACCGACAAACTCTACGCCGCCAATGCGCGCCTGATCGCCAAAAAAGGCTCGCCAATCCTGCCGACGCTGGACGCCCTGCGCGGCAAACGGGTCGGTGTGCTGCAAGGCTCCACCCAGGAAGCCTATGCCAATGCGATGTGGCAGCCGAAAGGCATCGACGTGGTGGCCTACCAGAACCAGGACTTAATTTATGCTGACCTCGACTCAGGGCGCATCGATGCCGCCTTCCAGGATGAAGTGGCGGGCAGCGAAGGCTTCCTGAAACAGCCGGTCGGCAAAAATTACGCGTTCGCCGGCGAGTCAGTGAAAGATGACGCCTTCTTCGGCGTCGGCACCGGCATGGGGCTGCGCAAAGATGACACTGAACTGAGAGAGGCGCTGAACAAAGCCTTTGCTGAGATGCGTCAGGACGGCACCTACGACAAGTTCGCCAAACAGTATTTTGATTTTGACGTCTACGGCGGCTGATGCCCGCACCGTTTCCGCAGGGGCGCCCGCCCCTGCGTTGCTTCCGTAATACAGAGAAACCGCCATGCTTGACGGGTATTCCCAACTGATTTTACAGGGTGCGCTGGTCACGCTTGAACTGGCGCTCTCGTCCGTGCTGCTGGCTGTGGTGATTGGGCTGGCGGGCGCGGGCGGCAAACTTTCCCACCACCGGTTGCTGCGCGGTTTTTTTAACGCCTACACCACGCTGATTCGCGGCGTGCCTGACCTGGTGCTGATGCTGCTGATTTTCTACGGCCTGCAAATCGCCCTGAACAGCCTGACGGAACTGGCCGGGATGGCGCAGATCAACATCGACCCGCTGACGGCGGGCGTCATTACCCTGGGCTTTATTTACGGCGCGTACTTCACGGAAACCTTCCGCGGCGCGTTTATGGCGGTGCCGCGCGGGCAGATTGAGGCGGCCACGGCGTATGGTTTCAGCGGCGCGCAGATTTTCCGCCGCATCCTGTTCCCGGCGATGATGCGCTTTGCGCTGCCGGGTATCGGCAATAACTGGCAGGTGATCCTGAAAGCCACCGCGCTGGTGTCGCTGCTGGGGCTGAATGACGTCGTCAAAGCGACGCAACTGGCGGGGAAAGGCACCTACCAGCCGTTCTTTTTCGCCATGGTGGCCGGGGCGGTATATTTGATTTTCACCACGCTCTCCAACGGGGTGCTGTGGTGGCTGGCACGGCGTTACTCGCTGGGCGTGAAGAGGGGCGAGCTATGATCGAGATTCTGCAACAGTACGGCATGGCGCTGCTCTGGAGCGACGGCTACCGCCTTACCGGGCTGGCCGTGACCCTGTGGCTGCTGATTTCATCGGTGGTGGTGGGCGGCCTGCTGGCCATCCCGATGGCGGTGGGGCGGGTGTCACCGCTGCGCTGGGTCAGCCTGCCGATTTGGTTTTATACCTATGTGTTTCGCGGTACGCCGCTGTATGTGCAACTGCTGGTGTTTTACTCCGGGATGTACAGCCTCGACATCGTGCGCGGTACCGAGTTTCTCAACACCTTTTTCCGCAGCGGGCTGAACTGCACCATCCTGGCGCTGACGCTCAACACCTGCGCCTATACCACGGAAATTTTTGCCGGGGCGATCCGCGCCGTGCCGCACGGTGAGATTGAAGCCGCCAACGCCTACGGCTTTTCCCGGTTCAAACTCTACCGCTGCATCATTCTGCCGTCGGCGCTGCGTACTGCGCTGCCCGCCTACAGCAATGAGGTGATTCTGATGCTGCACTCCACGGCACTGGCTTTTACCGCCACCGTGCCGGATATCCTGAAGATTGCCCGAGACATCAACTCCGCCACCTACCAGCCGTTTTACGCCTTCGGTATTGCGGCGGTGCTCTACCTGGCGATCTCTTTTGTGCTGATCGGCCTGTTCCGGCAGGCGGAGCGGCGCTGGCTGGCCCATGTCCGGCCGCAACGCGCGCACTGACCGACAACTTTTTTGCGGAATTCTGACTATGGCTGACAACAAACTGGCGGTAACCGAACTGCACAAGCGCTACGGCGACCATGAGGTGCTGAAAGGGGTCTCGCTGTATGCCGATGCCGGTGACGTCATCACCATCATCGGCTCCTCCGGCTCCGGCAAGAGTACCTTCCTGCGCTGCATCAACTTCCTGGAAAAACCGAGTGAAGGGTCGATCAGCGTCAACAATCAGGACATCCGTATGGTGCGGGATAAAGACGGCCAGCTGAAAGTGTTTGATAAGAAACAGCTTCAGTTACTGCGCACCAAACTCACCATGGTGTTCCAGCACTTTAACCTCTGGAGCCATATGACGGTGCTGGAGAACGTGATGGAAGCGCCGATCCAGGTGCTGGGCTTAAGCAAAACGGAGGCACGCGAGCGGGCGATCCGTTACCTCGACAAAGTCGGGATTGATGAGCGGGCGCGCGCCAAATACCCGGTGAACCTCTCCGGCGGCCAGCAGCAGCGGGTGTCCATTGCGCGGGCACTGGCGATGGAGCCGGAAGTGCTGCTGTTTGACGAACCGACCTCCGCGCTGGACCCGGAGCTGGTGGGCGAAGTGCTGCGCATTATGCAGAAACTGGCGGAGGAGGGGAAAACCATGGTGGTGGTGACGCATGAGATGGAGTTCGCCCGCCATGTCTCAAGCCAGGTGATCTTTTTGCACCAGGGGGTGATTGAGGAGCAGGGGCCACCGACCGAGGTATTCGGCAACCCGAAAAGCACGCGCCTGCGGCAGTTCCTGTCAGGCGCGCTGAAATAGCCTGCCGCCGCTGCGGCAGGGCAACCGTTACTGCCGGGCGGCCAGTTGGCAGAGCGCCAGCGTCATCTCATACGATTTCACAAACGCGCTTACCGGCAGGAACTCAAAGCGCGAATGGAAATTGTGTGCCCCGGTGAAGTAGTTCGGCGTCAGCAGGCCTTTGGCTGACAGCGCCGCGCCGTCAGTGCCGCCGCGCATCGGGATCACTTTCGGCTCAATACCGATCTGGTCCATCGCGGCGAAGATCAGGTCGATCGCCCGGCGATCCTCGCCGATCGCGTTGGCAATGTTGCTGTAGACGTCGCTGATTTTGAACTCTACTTTGGCGCGCGGGTAGCGGCGGGCGATGATCTCGGCCACGTCACCAATCCGCTGTTTGCGCCGCAGGAAGCTGTCGGCATCAAAATCACGGATCGCCGCTTTCAGGTGCGCAACGTTGACGTTGGCGCTCATCTCCTGGAACCAGGTGTAGCCTTCGCGCCCCTCGGTGTGCTCCGGGGTTTCGTTGCGGTCGAAATGGCTGATGAAATCATGGGCCATCAGCAGTGGGTTGATCAGCACATCCTTGGCGGACATCGGGTGTGCCGGGATGCCGGTGAAACTCAGCTCGACGCCGGCAGCATTGAAGTTTTCATACACCACTTCGCCCTGTTCGCAGCAGTCGATGGTGTAGGCGAAATCGACATCAAAGCGCGCCAGATCCAGCGCTTTCGCCCCGCGCAGGCCGATCTCCTCGTCCGGCACAAACGCCACCACGATGTCACCGTGCGGCGTGTCCGGCGTCAGGTTGGCCAGCAACGTCATCACCACCGTGACGGCCGCTTTGTTGTCCGCGCCCAGCACGCTGGTGCCGTCACTGAAAATGATCGGCTGGCCCTGATAGGCGGTGATTTCCGGGTGATCGTTGACCCGCAGCCAGATATCTTTTTCCGCGTTCAGGCAGAGGTCGTCACCCTCAAACGTCAGGATTTGCGGGTGAATGTCCGGCGACAAGCCGACATCCACGGTGTCGAGATGGGTGATAAAGCCGATGCGCGGCGCGCCCGGCTGGTTACCCGGTTTCACGGCGGTGACGGTGGCGTGTTCATCCACCACCACCTGTTGCAGGCCAAGCCGGCGCAATTCGTCTGCCAGCAGCGCCGCCAGGTCATGCTGGCCGGGCGTGCTGGGTAAGGTGGTGGCAGCCGCGTCACTCTGGGTAGTAATGGCCAGATAGCGGAAAAAACGTTCTGTAAGCTGGTCGGCAAGCGCGTTATGCATGGTGATTCCCCGGGTGTCCACGTTCATACGTTTTTCATATATAACAATTTGTTACCAAACATCGCAGGAATGGTAATCTGTGTTGGTTCTGCGTTCTATCTCATGTCTCCTTTACCTCAGGCAAGGAAAACCAATGAAGAAAAACAGAATAGGGTTAGTGGCCGCGATGCTGACAGCCGGGCTGGTGGCTAACGCCCCGGCACAGACGCTGGTGTTCTGCTCAGAAGGCGCGCCGGAAAGCTTTAACCCGCAACTCACCACCTCCGGCACCACGGTCGATGCCACCTCCGTGACGCTCTATAACCGCCTGGTGGAGTTCAGTGTCGGCACCACTACCCTGGAGCCAAGCCTCGCCGAGCGGTGGGAGATCAGCCCTGACGGCAAAGTGTACACCTTCCATTTGCGTAAAGATGTGAAATTCCATACCACCAAAACCTTCACGCCTACCCGCAATTTCAATGCTGACGATGTGATCTTTTCATTTATGCGGCAAAAAGATCCGGCCAACCCTTACCATAACGTTTCCGGCGGGGTTTATGCCAATTTTGACAGCATGGCGCTGGGCACGCTGATTACCGCCATCGACAAGCTGGATGACGCGACGGTGCGGTTCACGCTGGCGCACGCGGAGGCGCCGTTCCTGGCGGATCTCGGCATGTATTTCGCGTCGATTCTGTCCAAAGAGTATGCTGACCAGATGCTGAAGGCGGGCACGCCGGAGCGCGTCGATACCCAGCCGGTCGGTACCGGGCCGTTCCAGCTGGTGCAGTACCAGAAAGATTCGCGCATCCTCTACAAGGCGTTTGACCACTATTGGGAAGGCAAGCCGAAGCTCGACCGGCTGGTGTTTACCATCACCCCGGATGCGGCGGTGCGCTATGCCAAACTGGAGAAGAATGAGTGCCAGGTGATGCCGTTCCCCAACCCGGCTGACCTGCCGCGGATGCGCAACAACCCGGATCTCACGCTGATGCAGAAACCGGGGCTGAACATTGGTTTCCTGGCGTTTAACGTGAAAAAACCGCCGCTGGATAACCTGAAAGTGCGGCAGGCACTGGCGCTGGCGGTGAATAAACCGGCGATTATGGAGGCCGTGTTCAACGGCACCGGCCAGCAGGCGAAAAATCTGCTGCCGCCCGGCGTCTGGAGCGCCAATACGGCGGTGCAGGATTACCCTTACGATCCGGCCCAGGCGAAAAAACTGCTGGCGGACGCCGGGCTGGGGCAGGGCTTCGCGATTGACCTGTGGGCCATGCCGGTGCAGCGCCCCTATAACCCGAACGCCCGGCGGATGGCGGAGATGATTCAGGCGGACTGGGCAAAAATCGGCGTAAAAGCGACGATTGTCACCTATGAGTGGGGCGAATACCTGCAACGGGTGAAACGTGGGGAGCACCAGACGGCGCTGATGGGCTGGACGACGGCCAACGGTGACCCGGACAACTTCTTCGGCCCGCTCTACAGTTGCGCGTCGGCCAACGGCGGCTCTAACTCCTCCCAGTGGTGCTACCCGCCGTTTGACAAGTTAATTACCGCGGCACGCGCCACCCTTGACCAGAACCAGCGCACGGCGATGTACCAGCAGGCGCAGGTGATGATGCATGAACAGGTGCCGGCATTGATGATTGCGCACTCGACCATTTTCGAGCCGGTGCGCAAGGAGGTGGTGAATTACCAGATCGATCCGTTCGGCAAGCACATTTTCCGTTATGTCTCGCTGAAGGAGTAGGGCTTAGCGGCGCGCCAGCACGTTGCTGAGCGCCTCTTCCAGTTCAGAAAAGCGGAAATGGAAACCGGCCGCCTCCAGCCGTTTCGGGATGGCGCGCTGGCCGGTGAGCACCAGCACCGCCGCCTCGCCCATCAGCAGCCGCACCGCGAAGGCCGGGACGCGCAAAAAGGCCGGGCGGTTCAATACCTCTGCCAGCGTGGCGGCAAATTTGTCGTTGTGAACCGGGTAGGGCGCGACCATGTTGAAGGCGCCGCGCAGCTCAGCATGATCCAGCAGGTAGAGGATCGCCGCCACCATATCATCGAGATGGATCCACGGCAGGTACTGGCGGCCGTCACCAAACGGCCCGCCCAGCCCCAGCCGGAACGGCGGCACCATTTTCGCCAGCGCACCGCCATGCGGGGCCAGCACCATGCCGGTACGCAACAGGCAGACGCGGGTGTGCGGGCTTTCTGCCGTCAGCGCCAGTTCTTCCCAGCGGGCGCAGAGCTGGTGGGTAAATTCGTCGTGCGGCACCTCTTCTTCGGTGACCACCGCCTCGCCCTGATCGCCGTAATAGCCGGTGGCCGACCCGGAGATAAACACGGCAGGCGGCACGGTGCTGGCCCGGATCAGCGCGGCCAGTTGCCCGGTGAGTTGCCAGCGGCTGTCGCACAACCGGCGCTTCTGCTCACGGCTCCAGCGGCGGTCGGCAATCGGCTCTCCGGCCAGGTTGATAACCGCATGGATGCCGTCCAGCGTGCTCTGCCCGCTGAGCGACGTCCAGCAGGTGACATCCTCCCCCAGAATGGCCCGTGCCCGCGCGGCATTGCGCGTCAGCACCGTGACCTGATGATGGGCCTGAAGTTGCGCCACCAGGTGGCGGCCAATCAGGCCGGTTGCGCCGGTTATCAGCACTTGCATAATGGTTTCCCGTTAAGGCAACAGAGACTCTTCTTAGCATAGGCGATACGTTGCCGCCGTCATGCGACGGCAGCGTTATTTTCACCTGAATCAACGAAGTGGGGCCAGGAAGGGCCGCTTCCCGACACCGGGAGGCGGCGGGCGTACGGCGTCAGCCGGCCAGTTGGTAGGCTTTTACTGTCGCCGGGCGCACCCGGATGCGTTCGAACCAGTTGCGGACGGCCGGGAACTCCGCCAGATCGATGCGCTGGCGCTCATGGGACACCACCCAGGGGTAGGTGGCAATGTCCGCAATGCTGTACTGATCCCCGGCCAGGTAGGGTTTCTTCTCCAGCTGGGTGTTCAGCACGCCATACAGGCGTTTGGTTTCAGTCTGGTAACGTTCAATCGCGTAAGGCACCGGCTGCGGCGCAGAGTGGGTGAAGTAGTGGTTTTGGCCGAGCATCGGCCCGAACCCGCCCACCTGCCAGAACAGCCATTGCAGGGTCGACGCCCGCTCACGCAGCTCCTGGCTCAGCAGTTTGCCGGTTTTTTCCGCCAGGTAGAGCAAGATGGCCCCCGATTCAAAAATGCTGACCGGCGCGCCGCCGTCAATCGGCTGGGTATCCACAATCGCCGGGATTTTATTATTCGGTGAAATGGCCAGGAACTCCGGTTTAAATTGGTCACCGGCGCTGATGTCGATCGGGTGAAGGCGGTAAGGCAAGCCCGATTCCTCAAGGAAAAGGGTGATTTTATGTCCGTTCGGGGTCGGTGCGTAATACAGGTCAATCATAATGCCTCCTGCGTTAGGTGATCTGTAAGTCATTACACGGGCGGGCGTGCTGGCCCGTCATCCAAAACAACCTGGCTAGGATAACAGCTAAGAATAGCAGGCAATGCGGGAATAGTCTGATGCTGACACTGTCCGGTTTGGGACACAAAACGCGGCGTGCGTCACGGTGGGGGCCGCTACCGGCACGGACTGCACCGCCGCCATTGTTTTTGCCCCCCGGTCACCTTTATCATCCTGCTGCATGGCCCGCTTGCATGGGGAGGCGCTGTTGATTTATGGTCATGACTCCCTTCCTGCTACGGCGCGCGGACGCCGCCCGCACGCGATGCTTTTGCTATCACACCGCGATTGCTATAAAACAGCGATGGCGGCAATCATTGCGAAAAATACAGCCATTGCGATAACAACAGATTATCAGCCGTTACAACCCTAATCGCGCGGGGTCCCGCGCCCAGAAAGAAGGTTTCAGAGGATGGATCAAGGTCAGACTGCGTACACTGAAGAGTGGGTGGACATTGTTGACGAGCAGAACGAAGTGATTGCTCAGTCCAGTCGTCAGCAGATGCGTGCACAACGGCTGCGCCACCGCGCCACCTATATCGTGGTACATGACGGCATGGGTAAAATCCTGGTTCAGCGCCGCACCGACAGCAAGGATTACTATCCGGGCTGGCTGGATGCCACTGCCGGGGGCGTGGTGCAGAGCGGCGAAAATGTGCTGGAATCTGCCCGCCGTGAAGCCGAGGAAGAACTGGGCATTGCCGGAGTGCCGTTTGCCGAGCATGGGCTGTTCTATTTCGAAGAGGAGCATTGCCGGGTCTGGGGCGGGTTGTTCAGCTGCGTCTCCCACGGGCCGTTTGCTTTGCAGGAAGAGGAAGTGGCGGAAGTGAGCTGGATGCTGCCGGAAGAGATCACTGCCCGCTGTGATGAGTTTACCCCGGATTCGCTGAAAGCCCTGTCGCTCTGGCTGAGCCGCAATAACCAGCAGGATTACGGCAAGCCGCTGGTGCGCGAACAGAAGCCGCAGCCGGTCGCCGCAGAGAAAGGAATGTTGGGGGCGACGCCGGAGCAGGGCGAACCGCAACCTGAAGGCGGCAACGGCACGCCCGCTGCCTGACCATTATCGTCTGACCGCGCGTTCCGCCTCTGCGAGACAGCGCGTGATAACAGGCAAAAAAACGCCGGCATCGTTGCCGGCGTTTTTGTTATGGCGGGCGGTTACTCTTTTTCCGCCAGCGCGGCCGTCTGGGTTTCAGCCTGTGCGGACTGAATCGCCGTCAGCGCCACGGTGTAGACAATGTCATCCACCAGCGCGCCACGTGAAAGGTCATTCACCGGCTTGCGCATCCCCTGCAACATCGGCCCAATCGACACCAGATCCGCAGAACGCTGTACCGCTTTATAGGTGGTGTTACCGGTGTTCAGATCCGGGAAGATAAAGACCGTGGCTTTCCCGGCGACCGGGGAGTTCGGGGCTTTGGAGAGCGCCACATCCGCCATGATCGCGGCATCATATTGCAGCGGGCCGTCGATGATCAGATCCGGGCGTTTCTCCTGCGCCAGCCGGGTGGCTTCACGCACTTTTTCCACGTCACTGCCTGCACCGGAGGTGCCGGTGGAGTAGGAGATCATCGCGACGCGCGGCTCAATGCCGAAGGCCGCCGCAGAATCCGCTGACTGGATGGCGATCTCAGAGAGCTGTTCTGCGGTCGGGTCCGGGTTGATGGCGCAGTCGCCATACACCAGCACCTGATCCGGCAGCAGCATGAAGAACACTGACGACACCAGCGAGCTGCCCGGCGCGGTTTTGATCAGCTGCAACGGCGGGCGGATGGTGTTGGCGGTGGTGTGCACCGCACCGGAGACCAGGCCATCGACTTCGCCCTGTTCCAGCATCAGCGTGCCGAGCACCACGTTGTCTTCCAGTTGCTCGCGCGCCACCACTTCGGTCATGCCTTTGCTTTTACGCAATTCCACCAGGCGCGGCACGTAGTTTTCACGCACCTCTTCCGGGTTGACGATGGTGACGCCCTTGCCGAGCTCCACGCCCTGAACCGCCGCGACACGCTGGATCTCATCCGGGTTGCCGAGCAGCACACATTCCGCGATGCCGCGTTCCGCACAGATGGCGGCCGCTTTGACGGTGCGCGGTTCGTCGCCTTCCGGCAGCACGATGCGTTTGCCGGCTTTGCGGGCCAGCTCAGTCAGCTCATAGCGGAAGGCCGGAGGTGACAGGCGGCGCGAACGTTCGGACGCCGCCGTCAAGGATTCGATCCAGTCGCTGTTGATATGGCCGGCGACATAGTTTTGCAGTTTTTCCACCCGCTGGTGGTCATCGGCCGGCACTTCCAGGTTGAAGCTTTGCAGGCTCAGCGAGGTCTGCCAGGTGTTGGTATTCACCATAAACACCGGCAGGCCGGTCTGGAAGGCGCGCTCACACAGGCGGTTGATGCGTTCATCAATTTCATAGCCGCCGGTCAGCAGCAGGGCGCCGATTTCCACGCCGTTCATCGCCGCCAGGCAGGCCGACACCAGCACGTCCGGGCGATCAGCTGACGTGACCAGCAGTGAGCCGGGGCGGAAGTGCTCCAGCATGTGCGGGATGCTGCGCGCGCAGAACGTCACGGATTTCACGCGGCGGGTGTTGATGTCGCCTTCATTGATAATGCGGGCGTTCAGGTGCTTGGCCATGTCGATGGCGCGGGTGGCGATCAGGTCGAAACTCCACGGGATGCAGCCGAGCACCGGCAGCGGGCTGTTGGCAAACAGCAGTTTCGGATCGATATTCGCCACGTTGGCTTTGGTGGAGTCATCAAAGATCTCGGAGAGATCCGGGCGGGTGCGGCCCTGTTCGTCCACCGGGGCGTTGAGTTTGTTGATGATAACGCCGGTGATGTTTTTGTTTTTGCTGCCGCCGAAGCTGGAGCGCGCCAGTTCAATGCGCTCTTTCAACTGGGCCGGGGAGTCATTGCCCAGGGCCAGCACAAACACAATCTCGGCATTCAGGGTTTTGGCAATTTCATAGTTCAGGGCGTTGGCAAACTGGTGTTTGCGGGTCGGCACCAGCCCTTCCACCAGCACGACGTCAGCGTCTTTGGTGTTTTCGTGGTAGCGGGCCACGATCTCTTCCATCAGCACATCCTGCTGATTGGAGCTGAGCAGCGCTTCGACGTGGCTCATGCGCAGCGGCTCTGCCGCAGTCACGCTGGAGTTGGCACGGATGATGGTGGTGGTCTGGTCTGGTGCGTCGCCCCCGGCGCGCGGCTGGGCAATCGGTTTGAAGATGCTCAGGCTGACGCCTTTCTGTTCCATGGCGCGAATGACACCCAAACTGACGCTGGTCAGGCCGACGCTGGTGCCGGTGGGGATCAACATAATTGTACGGGACACGGCTTACCCTCTTTTTTATGATGCAAGAGTGGAAACAACACCGCCAGCATGGGCTGGCGGTGGATAACAATCAGGCGGTGAGGCGCGCAGCATCCCGCGCAATGACCAGTTCTTCGTTGGTCGGGATCACCAGGGCCGGGCGGGTGCCCTCTTTGTTGATAAAGCCCGCTTTGCCGAACCGGGCGGCCAGGTTGCGTTCGTGGTCGACTTCCAGGCCCAGCAGGCCGAGTTTCGCCATTGCAAACTCGCGCACCATCGCGGCGTTTTCGCCAATGCCGCCGGTGAAGACCACGGCATCCAGACGGCCTTCCATCAGCGCCGCATAAGCACCGATGTATTTGGCCAGGCGGTGGCAGAACACATCCATCGCGCGTTTGGCGTCCGCTTTCTCGGCGTAGTTATCTTCAACATAGCGGCAGTCGCTGGTGACTTCGGTCAGCCCCAGCAGGCCGGACTCTTTGGTCAGCATTTTGTTGATTTCATCCACGCTCATGCCGAGGCGGTCATGCAGGTGGAAGATGATCGCCGGGTCGATGTCACCGCTGCGGGTGCCCATCACCAGGCCTTCCAGCGGGGTCAGGCCCATGGAGGTGTCAATGCACTGGCCGTTGCGCACGGCGGTCACGGAGCCGCCGTTACCCAGATGGCAGGTAATGACGTTAAGTTCTTCCACCGGTTTGTTCAGCATTTTGGCCGCTTCCTGCGTGACATAGAAGTGGCTGGTGCCGTGCGCGCCGTAACGGCGGATGCCGTGCTCTTTGTACAGATGGTACGGCAGGGCATAGAGGTAGGACTCTTCCGGCATCGTCTGGTGGAAGGCGGTATCAAACACGGCGACGTTTTTGTCTGCCAGCTGTGGGAAGGATTTCAGGGCTTCTTCAATGCCGATTAAGTGCGCCGGGTTATGCAAAGGTGCAAAGGAGGCCGCATCTTTGATACCCTGAAGCACGGCGTCATCGATAACGGCCGACGAGGTGAATTTTTCACCCCCGTGCACGATGCGGTGACCGATGGCAATAAGCTCTGCAGAGAGTTCCGGTTTCTGGGAAAGGATGGTATTGACGATGAAAGTCAGGGCTTCGCTGTGTGCGGCGCCGGCACCCAGTGCCGCTTCTTGTTTGCCGCCGTCCATTTTCCATTTGATGCGTGCTTCAGGCAGGTGGAAACATTCGGCCAAACCAGAGATATGTTCTTCACCGTTTGCCGCATCAATGATGGCAAATTTTAACGAAGAGCTGCCACAATTAAGAACCAGTACTAGCTTACTCGACATGGAAGTACCTATTTTAGTTCGTGTTGTCCGCCACGGGGCGGAAACAAAACACGTGGTTAATAAATCATCAGTCTGCCATCAAGCGTAGCGCATAATGACGCTGACAATTATGATTAACATCATGCAGCCGTCGTTTCTCGCCGCAATGAATAAAAATCGCTGATGTTGCTCGAAATGTGTTCAGAAACGTACAACAATTACTCAATCCCGGTGAACCGCCTCCGCAGGACACGCCGGTAAGCAGCTAAAAACTGCCCCCGTGCGCCGCCCAGCCGACAGGCCGGGGTAGGATAACGTTCAGGCCAGGGAAAGACAAAATAAATTTGAATGTGCTAAATTTTATTTTGTGCATTACAAGTTTTTTTTAATCTTTATTAAAGAAGTTGAGGTGCTGTATGACAAGTAAGCCGTCCGGTTCTGTCAGCTGGTTTCAGATTTTCCAGCGTGGGCAGCACTATATGAAAACCTGGCCCGCCGACAAGCGGCTGGCGCCGGTATTTCCTGAAAACCGCGTTGCCCGTGCCACCCGCTTCTCTATTACGTTTATGCCGCCGCTGGCTGTGTTTACCCTGACCTGGCAAATTGCCCTCGGCGGCCAGCTGGGGCCGGCGATTGCCACCGCCCTGTTTGCCTGCAGCCTGCCGATGCAGGGGCTGTGGTGGTTGGGCCGTCGCTCGGTGACACCGCTGCCGCCAACGCTGTTGCACTGGTTCCATGAAGTGCGTCAGCGCCTGACGGAAGCCGGCCAGGCGCTGGCACCGGTTGAAGGCACGCCGACCTACCAGACACTGGCGGATGTGCTCAAGCGCGCCTTTAAACAACTGGATAAAACCTTCCTGGACGACCTGTAAAGATCGGCAGGAGGCGGGGCAGGGGCGAAAAAACCCTGCCTGCATCAAACAAACGCCGGCTATTTCGCCGCCGGCCGCGCCAGTGTGCCATGCTGCTGCCATTATGATGCCACGACCCAGGAGTCCATGATGGAAATGACCAACGCCCAGCGCCTTATCCTCTCCAACCAATACCAGATGATGGCCATGCTCAACCCTGAGCAGGCTGAACGGTACCGCCGTTTACAAACCATTATTGAGCGCGGCTACGGCCTGCAGATGCGCGAGCTGGACCACGAGTTCGGCGCACTGCCGGAAGAGGTATGCCGCACCATCATCACCATCATGGAGATGCACCACGCGCTCCAGGTCTCCTGGGAATTGCTCAAAGAGAAAGGCGATGTCGACCCGCGGCGGCTGGCCTTCCTGGGCTTTGATGCCGCCACCGAGGCGCGTTACCTCGGCTATGTGCGTTTTCTGGTGCACACCGAAGGGCGCTACGTGCAGTTCGATGCCGGCACGCACGGCTTTAACGCCCAGACCAAAATGTGGGACAAATACCAACGTATGCTGGCCGCCTGGAGCGCCTGCCCGCGTCAATACCATCTGAGTGCGGTGGAGATCGCGCAAATTATTAATGCCTGACCGATAGGGAGAGAGTATGCCTTTGGAGTGCAAAGGGTTTTTGTTTGATCTGGATGGAACATTAGTGGATTCGCTGCCGGCCGTGGAGCGCGCCTGGACGAACTGGGCCAACCGCCGCGGCGTGTCGCCGGAGGAGGTGCTGGCGTTTATCCACGGCAAGCAGGCGATCACCTCGCTGCGCCATTTTATGCCGGGAGAGAGTGAAGCCGCGATCCAGCAGGAGTTTCTGGCGCTGGAACAGACAGAAGCCTCTGATACCGAGGGCGTGCGTGCGCTGCCCGGTGCGGTACACCTGCTGCGCCAGCTCGATGAGCTGGGCATTCCGTGGGCGATTGTGACCTCCGGGTCGGTGCCGGTGGCCCATGCGCGCCATGCCGCGGCCGGGCTGCCGTCGCCGAAGGTCTTTATCACCGCGGAGCAGGTCAAACACGGCAAGCCCGAGCCTGACGCCTACCTGTTGGGTGCAGAGAAGCTGGGGTTGCCGCCGCAGGACTGCGTGGTGGTTGAGGATGCCCCGGCCGGGTTGCACTCCGGCCTGGCCGCCGGTTGCCGGGTGGTGGCGGTGAACGCCCCGTCTGACACACCGAAACTGGATCAGGTCGACATTATCCTGACCACGCTGGAAGCGTTACAGGTGCAGAAACAGGGTGAACGCATCACCGTCAGCACTGCCCGCTGAGTGCCCGGTTATCTGCTGTAAACATGATTAAGCCCCGCACCCGCGGGGTTTTTTTATGCGATGCTCTGGCCCTCTTTTTCTGACCAGGGAGATATCGCGTGACCGGCCAACTTTTCTGGGTAGCCTGCCTGCTGCTGACTGCCGTTTGTCTGTTTGCCACCAATAAATTACGGATGGATGTGGTCGCCTTACTGGTGATCGTGGCCTTTGTGCTGGGCGGCACCCTGACCGTCAATGAGGCGCTGGCGGGCTTCAGCGATCCCAACGTCATCCTGATCGCCGCGTTGTTTGTGATAGGGCAGGGGCTGGTGCGCACCGGCGTGGCCTATCAGCTCGGCGACTGGCTGGTGCGGGTGGCGGGCAGCAGTGAAATCCGCATGATGGTGCTGCTGATGGTCACCGTGGCCGGGCTGGGGGCGTTTATGAGCTCGACCGGCGTGGTGGCCATTTTTATCCCGGTGGTGCTGAGCGTGGCGGCGCGTATGAAGTCTGACCCGGCGCGGCTGATGATGCCGCTGAGCTTTGCCGGGCTTATCAGCGGCATGATGACGCTGGTGGCCACGCCGCCCAATATGGTGGTCAACAGCGAGCTGTTGCGGGAAGGGGTAAAAGGGTTTGGGTTTTTTGACGTCACCCCGGTCGGGATCGTGGTGCTGGTGTTGGGGATCCTTTACATGCTGGTGGCACGCCGTTGGCTCGGGCGGGGCACGCAGGCACCGCAGGAGACGTGGGCGCGCCGCACGTTCCGTGACCTGATCCGGGATTACCGGCTGGCCGGGCGGGCGCGGCGTCTGGCGGTGCGGGAAGGCTCCCCGCTGATTGGCCGGCCGCTGGATGACCTCAACCTGCGGGCAACGTACCACGCCAATATTGTCGGGATTGAGCGCTGGCGGAAGTTCCGCCGGGTGATGGTCAGCGCGACCGGCAGCACTGAACTGCGGGCGCGGGATGTGCTGCTGGTGGACATGGCTGACCCGGACATTGATGTGCGGACGTTTTGCAGTGAGCAGCAACTTGAACCGATGATTCTGCGCGGTGACTATTTTTCAGAGCAGTCGCGCGCGGTGGGCATGGCTGAGGTGTCGCTGATCCCGGATTCGGAACTGCTGGGGAAGAGCCTGCGCGACGTCGCGTTCCGCAGCCGCTACGGCCTGAATGTGGTGGGCCTGCGCCGCCAGGGCGAGGCGCTGCCGGGTGTGCTGGTGGATGAGGAGCTGATGCTGGGCGATGTGCTGCTGGTGATTGGTGACTGGAAACTGATCCGCCAGCTTCAGCAACAGACCCGCGATTTCATCGTGCTGAATCTGCCGGCAGAGGTGGATGAGGTGGCCCCGGCCGTCAGCCAGGCACCCCATGCGCTGTTTTGCCTGGCGCTGATGGTGGCCCTGATGGTCACGGATGAGGTGCCGAATGCCGTGGCGGCGCTGGTGGCCTGCTTGTTGATGGGCAAATTTCGCTGCATCGATATGGAAAGCGCCTACCGGGCGATTCACTGGCCGAGCCTGATCCTGATTGTCGGGATGATGCCCTTTGCCGTCGCGCTGCAAAAAACCGGCGGCATTGACCTGATCGTGCGCGGGCTGATGGAGCTCACCGGGGACGCCGGGCCGCAGATGATGCTGCTCAGTTTGTTTGTGCTGTGTGCGCTGATTGGGTTGTTTATCTCGAATACTGCTACGGCAGTGCTGATGGCACCGATTGCCATCGCGGCCGCCAGGGAGATGGGCGTGTCGCCTTATCCGTTCACCCTGGCGATTGCTATCGCCGCCTCTGCCGCCTTTATGACGCCGGTCTCCTCACCGGTGAACACGCTGGTGATGGTGCCGGGCAACTACCGCTTTGGCGACTTTGTGCGGGTGGGCGTGCCGTTCACCCTGCTGGTGATGGGCGTCAGCCTGTTTTTAATCCCCTGGCTGTTCCCGTTTTAAACCCCGTTACAGGGCATTATCCAGGCTGATTTCATCCAGCGACAAGCTGAAGCTCGGCACAAAAATGCTCATGAAATAGGCCATCTCCGGGCTGTGGCGCAGTGCCAGGGTTTTCTCCAGCCGCGCCTTGGCCAGGGTAAACTCATTGTTCCCGGCGGACAGCTCCTCCAGGCACTTCAGGTAGGCGCAGAGCGCGTCTGCCTGTTTGACCACATGCTTCTCCTCTTCGCTGTAGCACTGTTCATCCAGCAGCGGGCGGAAGTCGTTCTGCAACTCCTCAGGCAGCATCTCCAGCAGTTTTTGCTGAGCGATCTTCTCAATCTTTTTATATTCGTGGGCAATCTGTGGGTTGTAATACTTGACCGGCGTCGGCAGGTCACCGGTGATCACCTCACTGGCATCGTGGTACATCGCCAGCAGGGCCACGCGCTCCGCACTGAGGTTACCGTTGAATTTCCGGTTCTTGATCACCGCTAAGGCGTGGGCCACAAACGCCACCTGCAGGCTGTGCTCAGAGACGTTTTCAGTCCGCACATTGCGCATCAGCGGCCAGCGGTTGATCAGTTTCAGGCGGGAAAGGTGGGCAAAGAAATGGCTTTGGCTCATGGGGGCGCTCTCAACAACGGCTAGGGAGGGCCTCATTGTGCGCATTCACCGGGGAAGATGCAAATACGCAGGGGCCGCAACAGGCGGCCCCTGATAGGAGAAAGCGGAAAGGCGCGGTTACTGGCGGTAATGCTCCAGGAAGCGGCCGAGTTTGTTGACGGCCATCTCCAGGTCATCCACCCGCGGCAGGGTCACGATACGCACGTGGTCAGGATGCGGCCAGTTAAACGCCGTTCCCTGTACCAGCAGCACTTTTTCCTGCAACAGCAGATCCAGCACCATTTTCTGGTCGTCATGGATATTAAAGCGTTTGGCATCAATGCGCGGGAACATATACAGCGCGCCGCGCGGTTTCACGCAGGAGACGCCGGGGATGTCATTAATCAGTTCCCATGCCCGGTTGCGCTGCTCCACCAGGCGGCCACCCGGCTGGATAAACTCGCTGATGCTCTGGTAACCGCCCAGCGCGGTCTGGATGGCATGTTGCATCGGCACGTTGGCGCACAGGCGCATCGACGCCAGCATCTCCAGCCCTTCGATATAGCCTTTGGCGTGTTTTTTCGGCCCGTTCAGCACCATCCAGCCCTGGCGGAAGCCCGCCACGCGGTAGGTTTTGGAGAGGCCGTTAAAGGTCACGGTTAACAGGTCCGGCGCCAGCGAGGCGATAGAGATGTGTTCGGCGTCATCGTACAGAATCTTGTCGTAGATTTCGTCGGCGAAAATGATCAGGTTGTGCTGGCGGGCCAGCTCAACGATTTCCATCAGCAATTCTTTGCTGTAGACCGCCCCGGTCGGGTTGTTCGGGTTGATTATCACAATGCCGCGGGTGCGCGGGGTAATTTTGCTGCGGATGTCGTCCAGATCCGGGAACCAGTCCGCGCTTTCGTCACACAGGTAGTGCACCGCCTTGCCGCTGGAGAGCGACACCGCCGCCGTCCAGAGCGGGTAATCCGGCGCGGGCACCAGCATCTCATCACCCAGGTTCAGCAACGCCTGCATCGATTGCACAATAAGCTCTGATACCCCATTACCGATGTAAATATCTTCCACGGTAATGTCGCGCATATTGCGCGCCTGGTAGTGCTGCATGATCGCTTTACGCGCCGAGAACAGCCCCTTGGAATCACAGTAACCCTGCGCTGTCGGCAGATTGCGGATGACATCCACCAGGATCTCATCGGGGGCCTCAAAGCCGAACGGGGCAGGGTTGCCGATGTTCAGTTTCAGGACTTTGTTGCCTTCTTCTTCGAGACGTTTTGCTTCTTTGAGGACCGGACCGCGGATGTCATAACAGACATTGTCCAGTTTGCTGGATTTTTCGATGGGGGACATAAACAAGTGAGCCTTTTGCCGGAATAGCGTGTCCCTACCGTGGAACACTGCAATCTGCACAATGTACTCCGACCGCCGGGCCTTTTGAAGGGTAGCGCTCCGCTTTGGTGCAATTGGTTGCCGGGAAGGGTGCAGATAATCAAAGCCGAACCTGAAAGCGGGTTCGGCCAGAGGATTATTTGGAAAGAGGTGCTGTTGGTAAAATTAAATAACGCGTATCTGCCTCCGGCGTAAAGATAACTCGCCAACACGCCCCCGCCTTTTTACAGCGGGGGCAGAGGATCAGACCGGGCGTTGGTTCAGGTTTTGCCGGGCGCGCTGGCGGCTCTGGTAACCGATGTCATTATTGCCCCACAGTTTTTCATACGGCATACCCGCCAGCAGCTCCACCGTGGCACGCGCCTGCGGCGAAATCTGATCCGGTACCGGGCCACCGGCCTCTTTTATTCTCAGCGTCTCTTCCCGCAGGGTGTTGTGGGTCTGCAGATTGAGTTTGAAGCGCAGCGAGATGAGGAAGCCGCAGGCCAGCACCAGAACGGTGCCGACGCTCAGGATCAGCAGGATGGTATTGCGCACTTCCGGCACCTGCTCGCTCTGGCCGGAAACAAAGCCGCCGAGCTGCATCGCCACACCAACCAGCATGATAGCCCCGGCCTGTGAGGCTTTGCGCGTCAAGGTCATGATACCGGCAAAAATCCCTTCGCGGCGCTGCCCGGTAACCACTTCATCGACGTCTGCAATATAGGTGTAGATGTTCCACGGCACATAGTTGATGCCGCCACGGCCCAGGCCCGCCACCGCGGAGATAAACAGCAGTGCGGTCATGCTGTCGTGCATATTGCTGAAGTAGAGCACGGCATAAGACAACGCGCTCATCCCGAACAGGGTGACGACCATCCGGTAAGACGGCGCCGGCCCGAGGCGGATACAGAGCGGGATCATGGCGATAACGGCCAGGAATTGCAGAATGGCCATTGTGCCCATCAGGTTAGACGCCACGGTGGCGCTCTGCATCAGCACAAACACCACATAATAAGTGAACACGGCATTAAAGACGTCCTGTGCGATATAGCCGCCCAGGTACATGCCGAGATGCTGGCGGAAAATCCGGATACGGAACGTCGAAGAGAGTTCGATAAGCAGGCGGCGCAAGCTCTGCCCCAGGCTCAGCTGCTGGTTGGCACGTTCAGCCTGCAACTGCGCCTCAGACATCTCCTCACGCGGGCGCTCCCAGGTAAAGCAATACACCAGCGTCAGGACGATGGCGCAAATCACGGAGAAGACCAGGCTGGCATAGAAGAAGGAGATGGCATTGTCTTTACCGAAAATGCCGAGCAGGATGCCGGGCAAAAACGCCGCCAGAATGGCGGAGAGCTGGGCCATGGCAATACGCGCGCCGGAGAACTTCGTTTTCTGTTTAAAGTCATCGGTCATTTCCGGCACCAGCGTTTCATACGGCACCAGGATCATGGTGTACACCACATCAAAGAACAGGTAAGTCAGCAGATAGTACCAGTAGCCCATGTCACCTACCCACATCAGGCTGTAACTGAACACCATCGGGATGCCGAGCAGAATAAAGAACTTACGGCGGCCAAAGCGTTTGCCCAGCCAGGTGGCACCGAAATTATCGGTTAAAAAGCCCATCAGCGGGCTGACCACCGCATCCAGCACCCGCGCCATCGCAAAAATAAACGTGGCTTCAATGGGTGTCAGGCCGCAAAAAGTGGTGTAAAAATAGAGCAGCCAGGCAGCCGTCAGCGCCGTGGTTCCGGCGCCCAGGAAATCACCGGATCCATATGAAAGATAATGGTGTAATCCTATTTTCCGTTTTGTATTCATTATTGACACCTCGGAGCCGGCTGCATTAACCGGCATTGCAGGGAACATTCAGTGGTCAATAGGCTAAGATGAGGTGCAACAAGAAACCTTTTTATCGTTGCCAAACACTTTTTCCGGATGGCAAATGACAAAAGGGCCGGCTGTGCGGCTTCACAGTTCCGGTGTTATTTATTGCAGGAAAGATAAACAACAGAAAAAGGTCTGCTTACCGGATAAAACGATAACCCGCAGGCAATGAATTAGTTTGGCGTAAAACAATTGAAAATTATTGTTATAAATTTGAGTGAAGTATCAGGTGAAATCGTGAAATTTTCATTTTAATGTGATGAAATTATCATAAATCCTGTTGCGATTAATCCGATGACTAATAAAGTTAATGAAGGTGCTTAATCAATGCTGTAGTCAGTTACCGCCTGTATTAGCGCCCTGGCGATTTTCTTTGTCCAGCCTATTTGGAACAGGGTTTTTATAATTTACGTGATAATGGGCTGTTGCATGTTTATAACAATTTTTCGTAACCTCTTTACTGTAAAGAGCAGCAGGTGGCGGAAGGCGGCACAGGATCCGGTCATCTTGTAAAAGGAAGACAGGCTCACGTCAGACGAGGGGAGTTTTTTTCATTCTAATAAATCCGCATTCTTAGGTCGGAGGATTATTTTGAATCTAATGAATCGGAAAATTCTGGCGGATTATAACGATTTTTTACCCCTAAGAATTGAGTGGGGGAGTGTCTTATCTGGTATTCTGCATTCTGTGAATACTACACACGCAATGCCAGGGTAGTTTGTTATTAGATTCTAAAAAGTGAAGAAAACACTATGACAAATGCAACTCGTCCGATACTTAATCTGGATCTTGATCTGCTCAGGACCTTTGTCGCTGTTGCTGATTTGAATACTTTTGCCGCAGCCGCTGCTGCGGTTTGCCGTACACAGTCTGCGGTCAGCCAGCAGATGCAGCGTTTAGAGCAGTTGGTGGGTAAAGAGCTTTTTGCCCGCCACGGCCGTAATAAGCTGCTGACTGAACACGGTATTCAACTCCTTGGTTACGCGAGAAAGATTCTGCGGTTCAATGATGAAGCCTGTACCTCGCTGATGTACAGCGATGTCCAGGGCGTTATGACCATCGGTGCGTCCGATGACACGGCAGACACTATTTTGCCCTTCCTGTTAAACCGGGTCACATCGGTCTATCCGAAACTCGCGATTGATGTACGGGTGAAACGCAGCCCGTTCATGATGGAGATGCTGGAGAAGAACGAGATCGATCTGGCCGTCACCACGGTAGTTGATAACGACCACCCACACGTCATCCTGCGTACTTCGCCAACCTTGTGGTACTGCGCCGCCGACTATAAGTTCCCGACCGGCGATGCCGTTCCGCTGGTGCTGCTGGATGAACCCAGCCCGTACCGCAGTATGGCGATTAACTTACTTAACCAGGCAGGAATTCCCTGGCGTATTGCCTATGTCGCCTCGACATTATCCGCAATACGCGCAGCCGTTCGCGCCGGATTAGGTGTGACAGCGCGGCCGATTGAAATGATGAGCCCGGAACTGCGGGTGCTGGGCGATGCTGAAGGCTTGCCGAAACTGCCGGACACGCAATACGGTCTGTACAAAAATGCAGAGTGTGAAAGCGAACTGGCGATGGCAATTTTCAGTGCCGTAGAGAACGGCAATGAGCCTTATGTCGCGACGCAGGCACCTACCAGTGCGGATAATGAATATCTGCTTGACGATGATGATTGATACCGCATAACGCTATTCAGGTAACCTGTTCAGGATGAACGGGTTATCTTCATTAACTGGTTTTTTTATCGGTTTTTTTACTCTCCGCTTTGCTACTCCCTTCTTTTAGCACTTTTTTGCTGGATTCCCTCGCCCAAAGCCTGCTGTTTATTGCAAATAATAAGAATGGTTTTCATTCTCACCCAAAAAGCTTCATGCACTCATCGTATTATTTAAAATAGCGTTTTTATTTTTATGAAAAGCGTAAATCCATTACTGATTTTGTCTGTTTTTTTACCAAACATGCTAAAAGTGTGTTCTGGATCAAAAAAATAACCCCAGTTATTACAAGGAAGCCCAGAAACTTTTTAACAGAGTGCTATAGTTGTTCGCGACTCCTTACTCCTTTTGACATCCTTCTGTTAATGCTCATTTTTTAACTGACACGATTTAGCACAGACACACGCACGTGATGTTAATAAAATGATACTCATGTAAAATAATATAGAGTTACTTTTGTTAAAGTTGACAAAAGGTTATAGAAAGGGGTAAAAAGCCCACAGTAAAACACCGCCTTAAGCGTGTTTCAGGCCCTGTTTTGGTGTGGTTATTAATCCTTCCCTTGAATCGATGTGGTGCAGCAGCTGCCGGTTAAAAGAGCAGAACAAACGTCGCCGCTTTTGATGAGTAAGCTAAGAGTATGTCAACAACCACTGAAGTCATCGCTCATAACTGGGCGTTCGCCATATTCCTTATCGTTGCTATCGGGCTTTGCGGGCTCATGCTTCTCGGCGCGTATTTTTTGGGTGGGAGAGCCCGGGCGCGTGGAAAAAATATCCCGTTTGAGTCAGGCATAGACCCGGTAGGATCGGCAAGAATGCGGCTTTCGGCCAAATTCTATCTGGTAGCCATGTTTTTCGTCATTTTCGATGTGGAAGCCCTGTATCTCTATGCATGGTCAACCTCCATCCGTGAAAGCGGCTGGACGGGTTTCATCGAAGCCACCATTTTCATTGTAGTGTTGCTGGCAGGCCTGGTGTATCTGGTGCGTATCGGCGCGCTGGACTGGGCACCGGTGCGTTCGAAAGGGCGCCGGCCGGAGGCAATAACTCAAAACACCCCACGTCATCCGCAGTAACAGCGAGGCATTAAGATGGACTATACGCTGACCCGCGTAGAACCTGACGGTGAGAACGACCGTTACCCCCTCCAAAAACAGGAGATTGTCACCGATCCCCTGGAGCAACATGTTCACCGCAGCGTCTACATGGGCAAACTCGAGCATGCCTTGCATGACATGGTGAACTGGGGGCGCAAAAACTCTCTTTGGCCGTATAACTTCGGCCTGTCGTGCTGTTATGTGGAAATGGTGTCGTCATTTACCGCCGTGCATGACGTGGCCCGTTTCGGGGCGGAAGTACTGCGTGCCTCGCCGCGCCAGGCTGACTTCATGGTGGTGGCCGGTACGCCGTTCACCAAAATGGCCCCGGTTATCCAGCGCCTCTATGACCAGATGCTGGAACCGAAATGGGTCATCTCTATGGGGGCCTGTGCCAACTCCGGCGGCATGTATGACATCTATTCCGTGGTGCAGGGTGTAGACAAATTCCTGCCGGTTGACGTCTATATTCCCGGCTGCCCGCCGCGCCCTGAAGCCTATATGCAGGCGTTGATGCTGTTGCAGGAGTCGATCGGCAAAGAGCGCCGCCCGCTCTCGTGGGTGGTGGGTGACCAGGGGGTGTACCGCGCCAACATGCAATCCGAAAGAGAGCGTAAGCATGGTGAGCGTATTGCAGTGAAAAACCTGCGTACTCCTGACGAGATTTAACGCTACGGTCAGATTCGTCCGTTACGTTGGCTGCTGCACCCCGCACTCTGCGCGCCCGGCAACACGATGCCGCCGTGCAGGGCACAGAGCAGAAAGACAATAAGCGCAGCGACGCCCGGCACGCCCTGACCATTTTGTGTGGTGAAAAAATATGACAGATTTGACGACGCACGACCTCGCCCAGCCGGCCTGGCACTCCCGCGATCACCAGGATGATCCGGTCGTGGGCGAACTGCGTAACCGTTTTGGGCCGGATGCCTTTACTTTGCAGGCAACCCGTACCGGGATCCCGGTATTGTGGGTCAAGCGTGAGCAGTTGCTGGAAATCATGACCTTTTTACGTAAGCTGCCGAAGCCTTATGTCATGCTGTATGACCTGCATGGCATGGATGAGCGGCTGCGTACCCATCGCCACGGCCTGCCGGCGGCGGACTTTTCGGTGTTCTACCACCTGCTTTCCATTGAGCGCAACACCGACATCATGCTCAAGGTCGCGCTGTCTGAAAGCGATCTGCATGTGCCGACCGCCACCAAGGTCTTCCCGAATGCCAACTGGTATGAGCGTGAAACCTGGGAGATGTTCGGCATCACCTTTGACGGCCACCCGCACCTGACGCGCATCATGATGCCGCCGACCTGGGAAGGGCACCCGCTGCGCAAAGACTACCCGGCCCGCGCCACCGAATTTGATCCCTTTACGCTGACCAAGCAGAAAGAAGCGCTGGAGATGGAAGCGCTGACCTTCAAGCCGGAAGAGTGGGGCATGAAACGCGGCACCGAAAATGAGGACTTCATGTTCCTCAACCTCGGCCCGAACCACCCCTCCGCACACGGGGCGTTCCGCATCATCCTGCAACTGGACGGTGAAGAGATCGTCGACTGCGTGCCGGACATCGGCTACCACCACCGCGGCGCGGAAAAGATGGGCGAGCGCCAGTCCTGGCACAGCTACATTCCCTACACCGACCGCGTTGAATACCTCGGCGGCTGCGTCAATGAGATGCCGTATGTGCTGGCAGTCGAAAAGCTGGCCGGGATTGTGGTGCCGGATCGCGTCAACGTTATCCGTGTGATGCTCTCTGAGCTGTTCCGCATCAACAGCCACCTGTTGTATGTCAGTACCTTTATTCAGGACGTCGGGGCGATGACCCCGGTGTTCTTTGCCTTTACCGACCGCCAGAAAATTTACGACCTGGTTGAAGCGATTACCGGCTTCCGTATGCACCCGGCCTGGTTCCGCATCGGCGGCGTCGCGCATGACCTGCCGCGCGGCTGGGACCGCCTGCTGCGCGAGTTCCTGAACTGGATGCCGGCCCGCCTTGACAGCTATGTGAAAGCGGCGCTGAAAAACTCCATCCTGAAAGGCCGCTCTCAGGGCGTGGCGTCATATAACGCCAAAGAGGCGCTGGAGTGGGGCGTGACCGGGGCCGGCCTGCGCGCTACCGGCATCGACTTCGACGTGCGTAAAGCCCGCCCTTACTCCGGCTATGAACACTTCGATTTCGAGGTGCCGCTGGGCGACGGCAACAGTGACTGCTACACCCGCGTAATGCTGAAAGTGGAAGAGATCCGCCAGAGCCTGCGCATCCTGGAGCAGTGCCTGAACAACATGCCGGAAGGCCCGTTCAAGGCCGATCACCCGCTGACCACGCCGCCGCCGAAAGAGCGCACGCTGCAACATATCGAAACCCTGATTACGCACTTCCTGCAAGTGTCGTGGGGCCCGGTTATGCCTGCCAACGAGGCGTCGCAAATGATTGAAGCGACCAAAGGGATCAACAGCTACTACCTGACCAGTGACGGCAGCACCATGAGCTACCGCACCCGCATCAGGACGCCGAGCTTCCCGCACTTGCAGCATATTCCGTCGGTGATCCGTGGCAGCCTGGTATCCGATTTGATCGTGTACCTCGGCAGTATCGATTTTGTAATGTCAGATGTGGACCGCTAACGATGACAGATTTCAATAAAGACTCCCAACCGCTGGCGGTAAACGCTGCCGCACCGGCCGCTGCAGAGCCGTTTGTGCTCTCTGCGGCTGAACGCGATGCGATTGAGCATGAAAAGCACCATTACGAAGATGCCCGCGCCGCCTCCATTGAAGCGCTGAAGATTGTGCAGAAACAGCGTGGCTGGGTGCCGGACGGCGCTATCCACGCCATTGCCGAGGTGCTGGGCATTCCGGCCAGTGACGTAGAAGGCGTCGCGACCTTCTACAGCCAGATTTTCCGGCAGCCGGTTGGCCGCCACGTGATCCGCTACTGCGACAGCGTGGTATGCCATATCACCGGTTATCAGGGCATTCAGGCGGCTATCGAGAAAAAATTGAACATCAAACCAGGGCAAACCACCTTTGACGGGCGTTTTACCCTGCTGCCGACCTGCTGTCTGGGCAACTGTGACAAAGGGCCGACCATGATGATTGATGAAGATACCCACAGCCATCTGAAGCCGGACGATATTGACGGGCTACTGGAGCAATATCAATGACAACCACGGGCTTTACTCCACGAACCATCGTCCGTACCGCTGAGCAGCACCCGCTGACCTGGCGCCTGCGTGACGACAAACAGCCGGTGTGGCTGGATGAATACCGCAGCAAAAATGGCTATGTCGGCGCGGAAAAAGCACTGAAAGGGCTGGCGCAGGATGACGTGGTCACCCTGGTGAAAGACGCGGGCCTGAAGGGCCGCGGCGGCGCAGGCTTTTCCACCGGGCTGAAATGGAGCCTGATGCCGAAAGACGACAGCATGAACATCCGTTACCTGCTGTGTAACGCGGATGAGATGGAGCCGGGCACCTACAAAGACCGCCTGCTGATGGAGCAACTGCCCCACCTGCTGGTGGAAGGAATGCTGATTGCGGCCTATGCGCTGAAAGCGTACCGCGGCTACATCTTCCTGCGCGGTGAATACATTGAGGCAGCCGTCAACCTGCGCCGCGCCATTGCCGAAGCCACTGAAGCGGGCTTGCTCGGCAAAAACATCCTGGGTTCCGGCTTTGATTTTGAGCTGATTGTGCACACCGGGGCCGGCCGTTACATCTGCGGTGAAGAGACGGCGCTGATCAACTCCCTGGAAGGGCGCCGCGCGAACCCGCGCTCCAAGCCGCCGTTCCCGGCCTCTGCCGGGGTGTGGGGCAAACCCACCTGCGTGAACAACGTGGAAACGCTGTGCAACGTGCCGGCCATCGTCGAACACGGCGTGGAGTGGTATCAGGGCATTACCGGCGGCAAAAGCAAAGATGCGGGCACCAAAATGATGGGCTTCTCCGGCCGGGTTAAAAATCCGGGCGTCTGGGAGCTGCCGTTCGGCATCACCGCACGTGAAATCCTCGAAGATTACGCCGGGGGGATGCGTGACGGGCTGAAATTCAAAGCCTGGCAGCCGGGCGGGGCGGGGACGGACTTCCTGACCGCTGACCACCTTGACCTGCCGATGGACTTTGAAAGCATCGGTAAAGCCGGCAGCCGTCTGGGGACGGCACTGGCGATGGCGGTCGACCACGAGATCAACATGGTGTCGCTGGTGCGCAACCTGGAAGAGTTTTTTGCCCGTGAATCCTGCGGCTGGTGCACACCGTGCCGTGATGGCCTGCCGTGGAGCGTCAAAATCCTGCGGGCGCTGGAGCGCGGCGAAGGCCAGCCCGGCGACATCGAAACGCTGGAGCAGCTCTGCCGCTTCCTTGGCCCCGGTAAAACCTTCTGCGCCCATGCGCCGGGGGCCGTGGAGCCGCTGCAAAGCGCGATTAAATATTTCCGGGACGAATTTGAGGCGGGCATCGCCAAGCAGCATTTCAGCAATGCACATGCCATCAATGGCATCCAGAGCAATAACCTGCTGAAGCAGCGTTTTTGATTGCCGCCGCAGAGGCGGGGAGGTTATCCCGCCCGCGCCCTATAGAATTTTTGATTAACGCCCGTGCCTGCACGGGCCTCGTGGAAGCATGCTGACTATGGCTACGATTCATGTAGACGGCAAAGAATACGAAGTAGACGGAGCGGACAACCTGTTGCAGGCTTGCCTCTCCCTTGGCCTCGATATTCCTTATTTTTGCTGGCATCCGGCGCTGGGAAGCGTCGGCGCTTGCCGCCAATGTGCGGTCAAGCAGTACCAAAATGCGGAAGATACCCGTGGCCGCCTGGTGATGTCCTGTATGACACCCGCATCGGACGGCACCTTTATCTCCATTGATGATAAAGAAGCGAAGGATTTCCGTGAGAGCGTCGTTGAATGGCTGATGACCAACCACCCGCATGACTGCCCGGTCTGCGAGGAGGGCGGCAACTGCCATCTGCAGGATATGACGGTAATGACCGGCCACAGTTTCCGCCGTTACCGTTTCACCAAACGCACCCACCAGAACCAGGATCTCGGGCCGTTTATCTCACACGAGATGAACCGCTGCATCGCCTGTTACCGCTGCGTACGCTACTACAAAGATTATGCGGACGGCACCGACCTTGGGGTGTACGGCGCGCATGACAACGTCTATTTCGGCCGCCCGGAAGATGGGGTTCTGGAGAGCGAATTCTCCGGCAACCTGGTGGAAGTCTGCCCGACCGGCGTATTCACCGACAAGACGCACTCCGAGCGCTATAACCGTAAGTGGGACATGCAGTTTGCCCCGAGCATCTGCCAGCAGTGCAGCGTCGGCTGCAACACCAGCCCCGGTGAGCGTTACGGCGAACTGCGCCGTATCGAAAACCGCTATAACGGCACGGTTAACCAGTACTTCCTGTGTGACCGCGGCCGCTTTGGCTACGGATACGTGAACCTGAAAGATCGCCCCAAACATCCCCGTCAGCGGCGCGGCAATGACTGGATCGAACTCAACGCCGAACAGGCGATGCAGGGCGCGGCGGATATCCTGCGCCAGGCGAAAAAAACCATCGGTATCGGATCACCGCGTGCCAGCCTGGAGAGCAACTTTGCCCTGCGTGAGCTGGTCGGCGCTGAAAACTTCTATACCGGCATTGCGGCACAGGAACAGGCGCGGCTGAAAATGATGCTGAACATCCTGCAAAACAGCGGCGTACATACGCCGTCGTTGCGCGAGATTGAGAGCTATGACGCCGTGCTGATTCTGGGTGAGGATCTGACCCAGACCGGCGCGCGTATTGCGCTTTCCGTCCGTCAGGCCGTGAAAGGCAAAGCGCGCCAGATGGCCGCCGCCCAGCGCGTGGCTGACTGGCAGATCGCTGCTGTGCTTAACATCGGCCAGCACGCCAAACACCCGCTGTTCATGACCAGCGTCGACAGCACCAAAATGGATGATATCGCTGCCTGGAGCTACCGTGCCCCGGTGGAAGAGCAGGCGCGCCTCGGTTTTGCCATCGCCCATGCACTGGACGACAGCGCCCCGGCGGTCACCGATCTCGCTGACGGCCTGAAAGGCAAACTGGACGTGATCGTGCAGGCCCTGGCCGGTGCGCAGAAACCGCTGATCATCACCGGCAGCAATGCAGGCAGTGATGCGGTGATTGCCGCTGCGGCGAACGTGGCCCGTGCACTGAAAACCCGCGGCAGCAATGTCGGCATCACCTTCGTGGCCTCGGCCGCCAACAGCATGGGCCTGGCCCTGATGGGCGGCGGGTCGCTTGACGACGCGCTGGCGCTGCTGGCGAACGGCCATGCAGACAGCGCCATCGTGATGGAGAACGATCTCTACCGCCATGCCGCCGCTGACCGTGTGGATGCCGCATTGGCAAACGTCAGCAACCTGATTGTGGCCGATCACCAGCATACAGCGCTGATGGATAAAGCGACGCTGATTCTCCCGGCCGCCAGTTTTGCCGAGAGTGACGGCACGCTGGTGAACCAGGAAGGCCGTGCCCAGCGCTTCTTCCAGGTCTATGATCCGGCGTATTACGATCACAGCGTGGCGATGCTGGAGAGCTGGCGCTGGATGCACTCGCTGCATTCAGTCTATACCAGCCGCCAGGTGGACTGGACGCAGCTCGATGATGTGATTGCCGCCTGCGTCACCGCGCTGCCGCAACTCAGCGCCATCCGTGATGCCGCGCCGGATGCCTCTTTCCGCATCCGCGGGCAGAAGCTTTCCCGTTCCCCGCACCGTTACAGCGGCCGTACGGCGATGCGCGCCAATATCAACGTGCATGAGCCGCGTCAGCCGGTTGACCGTGACACCATGTTTGCCTTCTCAATGGAAGGGAACAACAACCCGCTGGCCGACCGTAACCAGGTGCCGTTTGCCTGGGCACCGGGCTGGAACTCCCCACAGGCCTGGAACAAGTTCCAGGACGAAGTGGGCGGCCACCTGCGCCACGGCGATCCGGGTGTGCGCCTGATTGAAGCAGGGGAGGGCAGCCTCGACTGGTTCCGCGATGTCCCGGCCGCCGTTCCGGCGGTTGCCGGTCAGTGGCGCGTGGCCCCTTACTATCATCTGTTCGGCAGTGAAGAGCTGTCACAGCGCGCGCCGGTTATCCAGCAACGGATGCCGCAACCGTATGTGATGGTCAGCCGCGACGACGTGGCCCGTCTGGGCGTCAACCCCGGTGCGCTGGTGGAATTCACCTGCGCCGGCCAGCGCCTACGCCTGCCGGTACGCCTGAGTGAGACACTCAGCCAGGGGCAGCTTGGCCTGCCGCTGGGGTTGCCGGGTATCCCGCCTATCCTGGCCGGGGCAACGGTTGAAAATCTGCGGGAGGCGGCATTATGAGTTGGTTTACCTCTGAGGTGATCGATGTCCTGATCGCCATCCTGAAGGCGGTGGTGATTCTGCTGGTGGTGGTCTCCTGCGGTGCCTTTATGAGCTTCGGTGAACGCCGCCTGCTCGGCCTGTTCCAGAACCGTTACGGGCCAAACCGTGTCGGCTGGGGCGGGTCGCTCCAGCTGGTGGCCGACATGATCAAGATGTTCTTCAAAGAGGACTGGGTACCGCCGTTCACCGACCGGGTGATCTTCACCCTGGCCCCGATGATCGCGTTTACCTCGTTGCTGCTGGCCTTCGCCATTGTGCCGGTCAGCCCGACCTGGGCGGTCTCCAACCTGAATATCGGGATCCTGTTCTTCCTGATGATGGCCGGCCTGACGGTGTACGCCGTGCTGTTCGCCGGCTGGTCGAGTAACAACAAATACTCGCTGCTGGGGGCGATGCGTGCCTCTGCCCAGACCCTGAGCTACGAAGTGTTCCTCGGGCTGTCGCTGATGGGCGTGGTGGCACAGGCGGGGTCATTCAATATGGCCGACATCGTTAATGACCAGGCACACGTGTGGAACATCATTCCGCAGTTCTTCGGCTTCGTGACCTTTGCGATAGCCGGGGTAGCCGTGTGTCACCGTCACCCGTTTGACCAGCCGGAAGCCGAGCAGGAACTGGCGGACGGTTACCACATTGAATATTCCGGCATGAAGTTCGGGCTGTTCTTTGTCGGGGAATATATCGGGATCGTGACGGTTTCTGCCCTGATTGTGACGTTGTTCTTCGGCGGCTGGCAAGGCCCGTTCTTGCCGCCGTTTATCTGGTTCGCGCTGAAAACGGCCTTCTTCATGATGATGTTTATCCTGATCCGTGCGGCCCTGCCGCGTCCGCGTTATGACCAGGTGATGTCATTCGGCTGGAAAGTCTGTCTGCCGCTGACCTTGCTGAACCTGCTGGCGACGGCCGCGGTTATTTTGTACAACGCTCAATAAGGGGTGAATGAACCATGACATTGAAAGAGTTAGTGGTTGGTTTCGGCACCCAGCTACGCAGTATCTGGATGATCGGGCTGCACGCGTTCAGTAAGCGTGAAACCCAGATGTATCCGGAAGAGCCGGTTTACCTGCCGCCGCGCTACCGTGGCCGCATCGTGCTGACGCGCGATCCGGACGGCGAGGAGCGTTGCGTAGCCTGTAACCTGTGTGCGGTCGCCTGCCCGGTCAGCTGTATTTCCCTGCAAAAAGCAGAGACCAAAGACGGACGCTGGTACCCGGAATTTTTCCGCATCAACTTCTCCCGCTGCATCTTTTGCGGCATGTGTGAAGAGGCGTGCCCGACCACTGCCATCCAGCTGACGCCGGATTTCGAGCTGGGCGAGTTCAAGCGCCAGGATCTGGTGTATGAGAAAGAGGATCTGCTGATCTCCGGGCCGGGTAAATATCCGGAATATAACTTCTACCGGATGGCCGGTATGGCAATTGACGGCAAAGCGAAAGGCGATGCGGAAAATGAAGCCAAGCCGATCGACGTCAAAGGCCTGATGCCTTAAGGAGCTCGCAAGCATGGAATACGCCTTTTATATCGCCGCATTGGTGGCCGTGGTCGCGACCATCCGCGTCATCTCGCACACCAACCCCGTGCATGCCCTGCTGTACCTGATTATCTCCCTGCTGGCGATTGCCGCGGTGTTCTTCTCACTGGGCGCGTACTTTGCGGGCGCACTGGAGATCATCGTGTATGCCGGGGCCATTATGGTGCTGTTCGTGTTCGTGGTGATGATGCTTAACCTCGGCAACTCGGTACAGGAGCAGGAGCGTACCTGGCTGAAACCCTCAGCCTGGGTCGGGCCCGGTATTCTGTCACTGCTGCTGCTGGCGGTGCTGATTTACGCCATCCGCACCATCAACGACCAGGGCATTGACGGCCAGGTCATTGATGCGAAAGCGGTAGGCATCAGCCTGTTCGGCCCTTACGTGCTGGCGGTGGAGCTGGCCTCAATGCTGCTGCTGGCCGGCCTGGTGGTGGCTTACCACGTAGGCCGTGAGCAGAAGCCCGGCGACGTGCTGAGCAATGACGCGGTGAAAAGAAAAACGGAGGAAAAAGCATGATCCCTCTACAACATGGCCTGATTCTGGCGGCCATCCTGTTTGTGCTGGGGCTGACCGGGTTGCTGATTCGCCGCAACCTGCTGTTTATGCTGATAAGCCTTGAGGTGATGATCAACGCGGCCGCACTGGCCTTCGTGGTGGCAGGAAGCTATTGGGGACAGGCCGACGGCCAGGTGATGTATATCCTGGCGATAAGCCTGGCGGCGGCAGAGGCCAGCGTGGGCCTGGCGCTGCTGCTCCAGCTCTATCGCCGTCGCCATACCCTGAATATTGATACTGTCAGTGAGATGCGCGGATGAACTTACTCTACTTAACTGTTCTGCTACCGCTGATCGGCTTTTTGCTGTTGGCATTTTCCCGCGGCCGCTGGTCGGAAAACCTGTCGGCGACTGTCGGCGTCGGGTCGATTGGCCTGGCGGCGCTGGTCACCGTCTATGTGGGTATGGATTTCTTAAGCCAGCGCGCGGCCGGGGTGCAGGTCTTTAACCAGAACCTGTGGAACTGGATGCAGGTCGGCGATTTTAACATCGCTGCCACCCTGACGCTGGACGGCCTTTCGCTGACCATGCTGTCGGTGGTGACGGGTGTCGGCTTCTTCATCCACATGTTTGCCTCCTGGTACATGCGGGGAGAGGAGGGCTACTCGCGCTTCTTCGCCTACACCAACCTGTTTATCGCCAGCATGGTGGTTCTGGTGCTGGCCGATAACCTGCTGCTGCTCTACCTCGGTTGGGAAGGGGTGGGCCTCTGCTCCTACCTGCTGATTGGGTTCTACTACACCAACCCGGAAAACGGCAAAGCGGCGATGAAGGCGTTTATCGTGACCCGCGTGGGTGACGTGTTCCTGGCCTTTGCGCTGTTTATCCTTTACCACGAGCTGGGCACGCTGAACATCCGTGAACTGATGGTGCTGGCCCCGCAGAAACTGGCGGTGGGCGACACGGCCATTACCTGGGCGACGCTGATGCTGTTGGGTGGTGCGGTGGGTAAATCTGCGCAATTGCCGTTGCAAACCTGGCTGGCTGACGCGATGGCCGGCCCGACGCCAGTCTCCGCGCTGATCCACGCCGCGACCATGGTGACGGCGGGCGTCTACCTGATTGCCCGCACGCATGGCCTGTTCCTGATGGCGCCGGAAGTGTTGCATCTGGTCGGGATTATTGGTGCCGTTACGCTGCTGCTGGCCGGGTTTGCCGCGCTGGTGCAGACCGACATCAAACGTGTGCTGGCCTACTCCACCATGAGCCAGATCGGCTACATGTTCCTGGCGCTGGGTGTGCAGGCCTGGGACGCGGCGATCTTCCACCTGATGACCCACGCGTTCTTCAAGGCATTGCTGTTCCTCTCCTCCGGTTCGGTGATCCTGGCCTGCCACCACGAGCAGAACATCTTCAAGATGGGCGGCCTGCGTAAAACCATTCCGATGGTGTATGTCTGCTTCCTGGTGGGTGGTGCGGCTCTGGCAGCCCTGCCGCTGGTGACCGCGGGCTTCTACAGTAAAGATGAGATCCTGTTTGGTGCCTTTGCCAATGGCCACATCAACCTGATGCTTGCCGGGCTGGTGGGTGCATTCCTGACCTCGCTCTATACCTTCCGCATGATCTTTATCGTGTTCCACGGTGAGCCGAAAACCAAGGCGCACGCCGGTAAAGGCATCACCCATCATCTGCCGCTGCTGGTGCTGCTGGTGCTCTCGACCTTTGTCGGCGCATTGATTACGCCACCGCTGGCGGGCGTGCTGCCGGAGAATCACTTCGGGGAAGAGGGCAAGATGATGCTGGAAATCACCTCCGGGATCGTGGCGATTGTCGGCATCCTGCTGGCGGCTGCCCTCTACCTGGGCAAGCGTTCGCTGGTGAACAGTGTGGCGAAGAGTGCCCCAGGCCGCTTCTTTACGGTCTGGTGGTTCCATGCATGGGGCTTTGACTGGCTCTACGACATGATCTTCGTCAAACCTTATCTGTTCATTGCGAAATTGCTGCACCGCGATCCGCTGAATTCAGTGATGAACCTGCCGGCGCTGGTAACCCGTGTCGGTAACCGCGGGCTGGTTCTCACGGAAAATGGCCAGGTGCGCTGGTATGTGGCGTCAATGGGTCTGGGTGCAGTGGTCGTACTGGCGCTGTTGTTAGTGGTTTAACGAATAAGAGTTTGTCGAACATTGCAATGCGGGCAGGTGCGCCAGGTATTGGCCGCCTGCCGGACAGCACGTTTCACGTTTATTCAAATAAGGGACACCAAACGCCATGCTACTACCTTGGCTAATTCTTATCCCCTTTATCGGCGGTCTGCTGTGTTGGCAGTGTGAGCGCTTCGGTAGCAAGGTACCGCGCTGGATCGCTCTGATCACCATGGGGCTGACGCTGGCGCTGTCGCTGCAACTCTGGTTGCAGGGGGGTTATTCTTTACTGGTGCCGCAGGGCATTCCGCAATGGCAATCTGAATTCCGCCTGCCGTGGATCCCACGTTTCGGCATTGAATTCCATCTGGCGCTGGATGGCCTGTCGCTGCTGATGGTGGTGCTCACCGGCCTGCTCGGCGTGCTGGCAGTGCTCTGCTCATGGCGTGAGATTGAACGCTATCAGGGTTTCTTCCACCTGAACCTGCTGTTCATCCTGGGCGGCGTGATCGGCGTGTTCCTCGCCATCGACATGTTCCTGTTCTTCTTCTTCTGGGAAATGATGTTGGTGCCGATGTACTTCCTGATTGCGCTGTGGGGACACAAAGCGTCAGACGGGAAAACGCGCATCACGGCGGCGACCAAGTTCTTCATCTACACCCAGGCAAGCGGACTGGTGATGCTTATCGCCATCCTCGGGCTGGTGTTTGTGCATTACAACGCCACCGGTGTCTGGACGTTCAGCTACGAAGCACTGCTGAGCACGCCGATGTCGCGCAACGTTGAATACCTGCTGATGCTGGGCTTCTTCATTGCCTTCGCGGTAAAAATGCCGGTGGTGCCGCTGCACGGCTGGCTGCCGGACGCCCACAGCCAGGCCCCGACTGCCGGTTCCGTTGACCTGGCGGGGATTTTGCTGAAAACCGCGGCCTACGGCCTGCTGCGCTTCAGCCTGCCGTTGTTCCCGCACGCGTCGGCCGAGTTTGCGCCGATTGCCATGTGGCTTGGTGTCATCGGCATTTTCTACGGTGCCTGGATGGCCTTTGCCCAGACGGACATCAAACGCCTGATCGCTTACACCAGCGTGTCACACATGGGCTTCGTGCTGATTGCCATCTTCACCGGCAGCCAGCTCGCCTATCAGGGTGCGGTAATTCAGATGATCGCCCACGGCCTCTCTGCCGCCGGTCTGTTCATCATCTGCGGCCAGCTCTATGAGCGCCTGCACACCCGTGATATGCGCCTGATGGGCGGCCTCTGGGGGCGCATCAAGTTCATCCCGGCGTTGTCGATGTTCTTTGCGGTTGCCACCCTCGGGATGCCGGGGACCGGTAACTTCGTCGGCGAATTCATGATCCTGTTCGGCAGTTTCAGTGTGGTGCCGGTAATTACCGTGATCTCAACCTTTGGTCTGGTGTTTGCCTCGGTCTACTCGTTGATTATGTTGCAGCGTGCCTATTTCGGTACGCCGAAATCCGATCAGCCGCTGCCAGGGATGTCGTTGCGTGAGCTGTTCATCATTCTGTTGCTGGTGGTACTGCTGGTGCTGCTGGGGGTTTACCCGCAGCCTATCCTGGACACCTCCCATGCGGCGATGAGCAACGTGCAGCACTGGTTCGGGTCTGTGATTCCATCCATTTCAACAACAAGGCCGTAATTCGCCATGACATTTACTCCTCAACACCTGATCGCACTATTGCCACTATTGATCGTCGGATTGACGGTAGTGGTTGTGATGCTGTGCATTGCGTGGCGACGCGACCACTTTTTCAACGCGACTCTCTCGGTTATCGGGCTGAACCTGGCGTTGCTGTCGCTTTACTTTGTCTGGCAAAACGGCGCGATGGATGTCACGCCGCTGCTGCGCGTGGATGGCTACGCAATGCTCTACACCGGGCTGGTGCTGTTGGCCAGCCTGGCGACCTGCACCTTTGCCTATCCGTGGCTGGCGGGTTACCCGGACAACAAGGAAGAGTTCTACCTGCTGGTGCTGATTGCGGCGATGGGCGGCATTTTGCTGGCCAGCGCCAACCATCTGGCCTCGCTGTTCCTGGGGATTGAGCTGGTTTCGCTGCCGCTGTTTGGCCTGATTGGCTATGCCTACCGGCAGAAACGCTCGCTGGAGGCCAGCATCAAGTACATGCTGCTGTCAGCGGCGGCCTCCTCTTTCCTGCTGTTTGGGATGGCGCTGCTCTATGCCGATTCCGGCGACCTGTCGTTCGTCGGTCTCGGCAAGAGCATCAGTGACAGTATGCTGCACCAGCCGCTGCTGCTGGCAGGCCTGGGCATGATGATTGTCGGCCTCGGCTTCAAACTCTCGCTGGTGCCGTTCCAGCTCTGGACGCCGGATGTCTACCAGGGCGCGCCGGCCCCGGTCTCGACCTTCCTGGCCACCGCCAGCAAGATCGCGATCTTCGCGGTGGTGATGCGCCTGTTCCTGTATGCGCCGGTCACTGACAGCGAAGCCGTGCGTACTGTGCTGGCGATTATCGCCGTCTGCTCGATCCTGTTCGGTAACATCATGGCGGTCAGCCAGAGCAACATCAAACGTCTGCTCGGCTACTCCTCCATCGCCCATCTGGGCTATCTGCTGGTGGCGTTGATTGCCGTGCAGACGCACCAACTGGCGATGGAAACCGTCGGTGTCTATCTGGCGGGTTACCTGTTCAGCAGCCTGGGTGCCTTTGGGGTGGTCAGCCTGATGTCCAGCCCGTACACCGGGCCGGATGCGGAATCCCTGTTCTCTTACCGCGGGCTGTTCTGGCATAAGCCGATCCTTTCTGCGGTGATGACGGTGATGATGCTGTCGCTGGCAGGTATTCCGGTCACGCTGGGCTTCATCGGGAAATTCTTCGTGATTGCGATGGGTGTCAGCGCGCACCTGTGGTGGCTGACCGGCGCAGTGGTGGTGGGCAGTGCGATCGGCCTCTACTACTACTTGCGCGTGACGGTGAGCCTCTACCTCAACGCCCCGGCAGAATTGCAGCGCGACACGCCAACCAACTGGGCGTTTACCGCCGGTGGGGTGGTGGTGCTGATCTCCGCGATTCTGGTGCTGCTGCTCGGGATCTTCCCGCAACCGCTGATTTCGCTGGTGCAGGCCGCGCAGCCGCTGCTGTAAATAACGCGAGAAAACAGAGCCGCCTCCGGGCGGCTTTTTTTATGGCGCAGGGCAGGGGCCGGCGGCGTTTTAACTCATGATTTATGAGTGATTAAACGTTAATGCCTGATCACTGCTTTACAGTAGTACCGGTGTTATTTCCCGGTGCATTGACCGGACATTTTTCTTTAAAGGAGGCAGTTATGCATCTTCAGGCCGGCCAGAATATCGTTTTACCCCACACATCACTCCAGTTAACCCTTGCTTACCCCACGACTGCGGCGTTCACCAGTGAAGTGGATACCTCGGCGTTTTTGCTTACCGCAGACGGCCGCGTCAGGGGCGACGATGACTTCTACTTCTTTAACCACCCAGCCGCAGCGGACGGCAGTTTGCGGCTGGACACGGCGCCCCGGAACAGCCGCATCACGCTGGATCTGGCAAAGGTGCCGGCTGACATCAGCAAAATAGCCATCACGCTGGTGATCGACGGGCCGGACACCCTCGCGCAACTCCAGCAGGTGACCCTGACGGCGGAGCATATCGCGCAGTTCGGGGTGGCGACCGCCGGGCGCACTGAAAAGGCGCTGATTATGGCGGAAATTTACCGCCATGCAGGAAACTGGAAACTCCGGGCGTTGGGGCAGGGCTTTAATGGCGGGCTGGAGCCGCTGGCGGTGCATTATGGCGTTGAGGTTGAACCCGCGGCACCCGTGGTTCAGCCCCCGGCCAGGACGGTCAGCCTGGAGAAAAAGCTACAGGCGCAGGCACCCCGGCTGGTCAGCCTGGCAAAAGAGGCTACGATCAGCCTGAAGAAATATCAGTTACATGACATCCGGGCCAAAGTGGCGTTTGTGCTGGATGCCTCAGGATCGATGAAAGGGCAGTTCAGCAAAGGGAATGTACAGGCAGTGCTTGACCGCATTGCCGTGCTGGCGGTGCAATTTGATGACGATGGCGCAATGGACCTCTGGGGCTTTGCCGAGCGGCACCGGAAATACCCAGATGTGACACTGGCTAATCTTGATGAGTATATTCTGGAGATTCAGGGCACGGCGAAGCGCGCGGCCTGGGAAAACCTGCCCGGCCTGGGCGGCACCAATAACGAGCCGCCGGTGATGGAAGAGATTACCGACACGTTTAAACGCAGCGAATTACCGGTGTTTGTGGTGTTTATTACTGACGGCGGCATCAGCAAGACCCGGGAAATTAAGCAGGCGATCCAGCGGTCAGCCAATTACCCGATATTCTGGAAATTCGTCGGGCTGGGCGGAACGAATTACGGCGTGCTGGAAAAGCTGGATACCTTTACCGATCGGCGGCTGGATAATACCCACTTTTTCGCCATCGACGATTTTGCTGCGATGAAAGACGATCGTTTATATGACCTGCTGCTGACCGAATTTAAACAATGGCACGATGCCGCACAGAATGAACGGATCATCGGCTGAACGCGGCACTGGTTAAGGTGATGTAGATCACATTTTTTCATGCAAGCTACATTTTTTTTAGTATAAAGAGTGATGGAGATCGCGTTTATTTTTTAGCACTCGCGTACACTGCGCGCTTTTCTCTGCGGCAGGTCACTGATGAACGTACTTCTCTCTCTTGCACTGACCACCGGCCTGCTTTCCGGCCTGTGGGCCTGGGTGGCAGTCAGCCTCGGGTTATTGGGCTGGGCCGGGTTTCTGGGCTGTACCGCCTATTTTGCCTGCCCACAGGGCGGCCTGCGCGGGCTGGCGGTTGCCGGGCTGACCACCCTCAGCGGCGTATTCTGGGCACAGGTCATTATGGACGGCACGGCATTGCAACCGGAATGGACGATGCTCGGCTACCTGATGACCGGCGTGGTGTCGTTTCTCATGTGTGTGCAGGCGGCGAACCGCTGGCTTGCCTTTGTGCCGGGCACCTTTATCGGTGCCTGCGCCATGTTTGCCGCCCAGGGCAACTGGCGGCTGGTGCTGCCTTCACTGCTGGTCGGGTTGGTGTTTGGCTACGCGATGAAAAACAGCGGGCTGTGGCTGGCCGCCCGGTCGAAGACAGGTAAAGCCGGCCGGCAACCGGTCACCAAATCCCGCTAAGGTTGTCGCGGGCGGGCTTTCGTCAGGCCACGCCGCGGTGTAAGAAGGTTCTTAAACTGCTGACTCCTCACAAAAACAGACGGCCGCGTTCTGCAAAATGGTGAAAAAGTGACTATGTTTAATAGACCAGTCCTACAAAAACCAAGGAGACACGCATGGTAGATACTACGGAACCACAACAGCCAAAACAGCCGAAACAAAATCCGCAGCCAAAAAAGGCTGAGTTCCAGGAAGACTCCAAAAGCTCCCTGGATGATGATCTGAAAATGCTGTCAGAAACCCTGGAAGAGGTACTGGCCTCCTCCGGCGATAAGTCTGATCAGAAATACATTGAGATCAAACATCGCGCGGAAGAAGCGCTGCATCAGGTGAAAAAGCGCCTGAGCGAAAAGTCAGATGCCTACTACTACAAAGCCAAGCAGGCTGCCTGTACTGCCGACAGCTACGTGCATGACAAACCGTGGCATGCAGTCGGGATGGGCGCAGCGGCCGGGATGATCCTGGGCCTGCTGATGCGTCGTTAACAGGCCAGGCCTTGTTATTGACAGGTATCACGTTAATAACAGGTGCAGCAGGGCCGCCAGCGACAGGCAGTCCGGTGACTGACAGGGTGCACTCAGGTGCACCCTTTTTTGTTGCGCCGCCGCCGGTGACAGACAGTTTTTTTCTCCCGCAGGCCACGTATAATCCCCTACTTTCTCTTTGGTTATTGAGGTTGCGGTGACGATACTTCCCGGATGTCTCCAACAGATCATGGCGGCGCTTGAACAGGCTTTACAGGATGAGGCGCTGTGCCGCGCAACCGGCGTCAGGCAATTGGTGCTGACCTTTTACAGCCCGCAGGATCTGCCGTTGCTGGGCTGGCTGGCGGCCCAGCCGCACTTCCCGAAATTCTACTGGCAACCGCGTGACGGCACCGAAACGGTGGCGGTGTGTGGTCAGGTCGCGCAATTCGACGACCCGGCACAGGCGGGGCAGTTCTTACAACACCATGTGGAAGGGGCAGAGCGGCTGCGCGTCTGGGGCCTGAATGCTTTTGAGGCGGTGCCCCAACCGGGCGGGGCGCAACAGGCCTGCTTGTTTGTTCCGCGCCTGACCTTGCATCAGCAGGCCAACACCCTGACGCTGACCCTTAACCTGGCCGATCCGCACGCCTTACAGGGCGATCTGACACGCGCCGCGGCGTTCCTGCAACAACTCCAACCGGTAGCCATGCTGTCACCGCTGAATCTGACGCTTACCCATGCCTGCCACCAGCCGGATGAAGCGGGGTGGGAAGCGATGCTGCGGCGCGCCCTGGCAGAGATCGCCGACGGTGTGATGGAAAAAGTGGTGCTGGCGCGCAAAACCGTGCTGACTTTCAGCCAGCCGGTGGATGCCTGGCGGATGCTGGCGGCCAGCCGGCAGGTTAATCATCACTGTTACCATTTTCTGATGGCGTTCTCGCCCACGATGGCGTTTCTCAGCGCCAGCCCGGAACGGCTGTTCCTGCGGCAGGGGGATCAGCTCACCACCGAGGCGCTGGCCGGGACGGTGGCAGGCAGTGACGACGACAGCCAGGCCGCGGCACTGGCCGCCTGGCTGATGAAGAGTGAGAAAAACCAGCGTGAAAACTGGCTGGTGGTGGATGACATCTGCCGCCAGTTGCAGGATGAAGCGCACGGGCTGGATGTGATGCCGCCGGAGATTGTCCGCCTGCGCAACGTGCAGCATCTGCGGCGCAGCATCCACGGCCAGTTGCGTGCTGCCAATGACGCCCTCTGCCTGGCGCGGCTGCAACCCACGGCGGCGGTGGCCGGGTTGCCGCGCCGGCCTGCACGGCGGTTTATCCTCAGCCATGAGCCGTTTGCCCGCCACTGGTATGCCGGGTCGGCAGGTTACCTCTCCCGCGGCCAGTCAGAATTTGCGGTGTCACTGCGTTCAGCGTTGCTGGAGGGAAACCAGGTGCACCTCTATGCCGGGGCGGGCATCGTGGCCGGGTCTGACCCGGCGCAGGAGTGGCAGGAGATTGAGAACAAGGCCGCCGGGCTGCGCACCTTGTTACATACGCCCGCCGTCCAATAGCTGCTTTACCCGGTTCAAATCAATAATCGATCCATTGAAAAAAAATATACTCCCCCCGCACGGCCCCGGTTGCCGTGCATAACTGCCCCTCTTCTCCGCACGTTGCATAGGCTTCAGATGTTAACCAGTGAATTTAATCGCCGCTGGGCGACGTTAATCCTTGAGGCGCTGAGCCGCCATCATATCCAGCATGTCTGTATTGCGCCCGGATCGCGTTCTACCCCATTAACCCTGGCGGCAGCGGCCCACCCCCGGTTGCAGTGCCACACCCATTTTGATGAGCGCGGGCTGGGGCATCTGGCCCTGGGGCTGGCGAAAGGCAGCGGGCAGCCGGTGGCCGTGATCGTCACGTCCGGCACCGCGGCCGCCAACCTCTACCCGGCGTTGATTGAGGCCGGGCTGAGCGGCGAGCGGCTGGTAATGCTGACGGCGGATCGCCCGCCGGAGCTGTGGGCGTGCGGCGCAAACCAGGCGATCCGGCAGGAGGGCATGTTCGGCGCGCACCCGGCGGCCGTGCTTAACCTGCCGCGCCCCACACCGGCTATCCCGGCCGCCTGGCTGGTGTCGGCGCTGGATAATGCGATCTCCTCGCTTTCAGGCGGCGCGCTGCACCTGAATTGCCCGTTTGCTGAGCCGCTGTATGGCGAAGACGACGGCGCGCATCAGGCGTGGTCCGCGGCGCTGGGCGACTGGTGGCGCGGGCATGAACCCTGGCTGAGCCAGCCGGCGCAGAGCCGGGTAACGCCTGAGCCTGACTGGCCACACTGGCGGCAGACGCGCGGCGTGGTGCTGGCGGGGCGGCTGAGCGCGCCGGAAGGTGAGGCCGTGGCGCGCTGGGCGGCGGCGCTGGGCTGGCCGCTGCTGGCGGATGTGCAGTCGCAAACCGGCCAGCCGTTGCCCTGCGCGGAACTGTGGCTCGCGACGCCGGAAGCCCAGGCCACGCTGGCCGAAGCGGAACTGGTGGTGCAGTTCGGCAGCAGCCTGACCGGCAAACGGCTGCTGCAATGGCAGGCCACCGCCCGGCCGCCGCACTGGTGGCTGATTGAGGCGCAGCCGGGGCGGCGTGACCCGGCGCACCACCGGGGCCGCCGTATGGTGGCCCCGGTCATGGCGTGGCTGGCGCAGCATCCGCCGCTGGCGCGTCAACCCTGGGCACCGGCGCTGGCCGCCTGCGCCGCGCAGGCACAACAACGGGTGGCGCGTGAGGTCACGTCCTTCGGCGAGGCAATGCTGGCGCACCGGCTGCCGGCACTGCTGCCGGCGAACGGGCAACTTTTTATCGGCAACAGCCTGATCGTGCGGCTGGTGGATGCGCTGGCGCAACTGCCCGCCGGGTATCCGGTGTCCGGCAACCGGGGGGCGAGCGGCATTGACGGCCTGATCTCCACCGCGGCCGGGGTGCAGCGGGCCACCGGTAAACCGACGCTGCTGTTGCTGGGCGACCTCTCTGCCCTGTATGACCTGAACGCGCTGGCGCTGCTGCGCTATACGCCCGCCCCGCTGGTGATCCTGCTGGTCAACAATAATGGCGGGCGCATCTTCTCCTTGCTGCCGACGCCGGAAGCGGTGCGCGAGCAGTTCTACTGTATGCCGCAGCAGGTTTCGTTTAAACCGGCGGCCGCGATGTTTGGCCTGCGTTATGCCTGCCCGGCAGAGTGGCATGAACTGGAGGCGGCGGTGCAGGAGGCGTGGTGCTGGCAGGGCACCACCCTGATTGAAGTCTGTACTGCGCCGGATGCCGGGGCAGAGATGTTGCAGCGCCTGCAACAGGCAGGTGCGACATGAGCCTGGCCTGTCGCGCGTATCCCGCGCATTCCGGCGTTCAACGCCGTCCGTGGCTGGTGTTCCTGCACGGGTTGCTGGGTCGCGGCAGCGAATGGCAGCCGGTGCTGGCCCGGTGCGGTGACTGGCCCTGCCTGACGGTGGATTTGCCGGGGCACGGGGCGTCCGCCGCCATCAGCCCCTCCGGCTTTGCCGCGCTGGACAACCAGTTAACCGCGGTGTTGCGTCAGCAGAACATTGAGCGCTATTGGCTGGTTGGCTACTCGCTGGGCGGCCGTGTGGCGATGTACCACGCCGCCCGGCAGCCTGTCGGGCTGTGTGGGCTGGTGGTGGAGGGCAGCCACCCCGGCTTGCTGCATCCGGCAGAGCGGCTGGCGCGGCTGGTGAGCGATCGCCGCTGGGCGCAGCGTTTCCTGCAGCAGCCGCTGCCGCAGGTGCTGGATGCCTGGTATCGCCAGCCGCTGTTTGCGGAATTGACCGACCCCCAGCGGCAGGGGTTGATTGGCCTGCGCAGCCACAATCAACCGGCTGGGATCGCCCAGATGCTGCTGGCCACCTCGCTTGGCCACCAGCCGCCACTCGATGCCGCATTGCGGCGGTTGCGCCACCCCTTTTATTGCCTGTGCGGTGAGCAGGATGCCCGCTTCCGTGCGCTGGCTGAGACGCGCGGGCTGCCGCTGTCGCTGCTGCCGGGCGGGCACAATGTGCATCATGCGCACCCCGATGACTTCGCCCACCGTCTGTTGTCCCTTATCCGCTGTTAACCAAGGAATAAATATGATCCCTGTAGATGAACATGCCCTGTATGCCCCGGTTGACTGGCGGGATTGCAGCGCCGGTTTTGACGATATCCGTTACCACAAAACCGCTGACGGCATCGCGAAAATCACCATTAACCGCCCGCAGGTGCGCAACGCGTTCCGCCCGCAAACGGTAAAAGAGATGATGCGGGCGCTGGATGATGCGCGCCATGATGAGGGCATCGGCGTGATCATTCTGACCGGTGAAGGCGAAAAAGCGTTCTGCGCCGGGGGCGACCAGAAAGTACGCGGCGACTACGGCGGTTACCGCGATGAAGCCGGTACGCATCACCTGAATGTGCTCGATTTCCAGCGCCAGATCCGCACCTGCCCGAAACCGGTGGTGGCGATGGTGGCGGGCTACGCGATTGGCGGCGGCCATGTGCTGCACATGATGTGTGACCTGACGCTGGCGGCGGAGAATGCCGTATTCGGCCAGACCGGGCCGAAGGTTGGCTCGTTTGACGGCGGCTGGGGGGCTTCCTATATGGCGCGCATCGTCGGGCAGAAAAAGGCGCGTGAAATCTGGTTCCTCTGCCGCCAGTATGGCGCAGCTGAGGCGCTGGAGATGGGGCTGGTGAACCATGTGGTGCCGCTGGCGAGGCTGGAGCGCGAAACCGTGCGCTGGTGTCGGGAGATGCTGCAAAACAGCCCGATGGCGTTGCGCTGCCTGAAGGCAGCGCTGAATGCCGACTGTGACGGGCAGGCCGGGTTGCAGGAGCTGGCGGGCAACGCCACCATGCTGTTCTACATGACGGAAGAGGGGCAGGAGGGGCGCAACGCCTTCAACCAGAAACGCGCGCCGGATTTCAGCAAATTTACCCGGAATCCCTGATGCGCCGCGCGACCCTTTACCGTTACCGGCTGCCGCTGGTGCCGGGCACCGTGCTGCGTGACCGGCGCGTCACTGAACGCGAGGGGCTGCTGGTGCAGCTGTGCCACGGCACGGCCGTGGGCTGGGGCGAAGTGGCCCCGCTGCCGGGCTTCAGCCGGGAAACCCTGGCAGAGGCGCAGGCCGCCGCGCAAACCGGGCTGGCGGCCTGGCGGGCGGGCGGGGCACCCGCACAGAGCGGGCTGCCGTCCGTGGACTGGGGGCTGAGCATCGCGCTGGCTGAACTCACCGGCGCATTGCCGGATGCCGCGGAGTTCACCACGGTGCCGTTATGCCACGGCGACCCGGATGCGCTCTTTACCCGGCTGGCGGGGCAACCCCTGGCGAAGATGAAAGTCGGGCTGTATGAGGCCGTGCGTGACGGCATGTTAGTGACGCTGCTGCTGGAAGCCCTGCCGGATCTGCGCCTGCGGCTGGATGCCAACCGGAGCTGGACGCCGGAAAAAGCGCGCCAGTTCGCCCGCTATGTCGCCCCGGCGCTGCGTGCGCGTATCGCGTTTCTGGAAGAACCGTGCCGCACGCCGCAGGCATCGCGCGCGTTTGCCCAGGAGAGCGGCATCCCGCTCGCCTGGGATGAAACCGTGCGTGACAGCGGGTTTCAGGTGCAGGCCGAACCCGGCCTGGCAGCGCTGGTGATAAAACCCATGCTGATGGGCAGCCTGGCGCAGGTGCAGGCGCGCATCACAGAGGCACAGGCGGCCGGGCTGGCGGTGGTGATAAGCTCCTCGGTGGAGAGCAGCCTGGGGCTGACGCAACTGGCGCGGCTGGCCGCCTGGCTGACGCCCGGCAGCACGCCGGGGCTGGATACGCTCTCCCTGATGGCGGCGCAACTGGTGCGCCCGTGGCCGGGCAGTACGCTGCCGCTGCGGCCTGCTGCCGATCTTCAGGAGGTCTGGTCATGCTGACGACGTGGCCGTGGCAGCACTGGGCGCGGCTGCGGCCCGAACAGCCGGCGTTGCACGGGGAAAGCGAACCCTATAACTGGCGGCAACTCGCCGCCGAACTGGACCGGCGTGCGGCGGGCTATCAGGCGCAGGGGGTGCAGGAGGGGAGCGGCGTGGCGCTGCGCGGTAAAAACAGCCTTGCGCTGCTGCTCGATTATCTGGCGCTGATCCAGTGCGGCGCGCGGGTGCTGGTGCTGAACCCACAACTCCCGGCGGCGCTGCTGGCGCAGTTACTGCCCGGCCTGACGCTGGCGTTTCTGCGCGAGCACGCCGCGCCGGTCACCACCCCGGTGCCGCCGCTCTATCCGCCGCGTCAGGCGCCGGCCCCGTGCCATGTTGCGCCGGTGGCGTTTGCGCCGTCACGGCTCGCGACGCTGACCCTCACCTCCGGCTCCAGCGGGCTGCCGAAAGCGGCGGCGCACAGCCTCGCCGCGCACCTTGCCAGCGCAGCGGGCGTGCTGGCGCGGATCCCTTTCCCGGCTGACGCCTGCTGGCTGCTCTCGCTGCCGCTGTTCCACGTCTCCGGCCAGGGCATTGTCTGGCGCTGGCTGCGCGCCGGGGCGGCGCTGGCGGTCAGGCCGCAGTGGCCGCTGGCCGACGCGCTGGCGGGGTGTACCCACGCCTCGCTGGTGCCGACCCAGCTCTGGCGGCTGCTGGAGCAGGGCCGTGTGCCGGAAACGTTGCGGGCAGTGCTGTTGGGCGGTGCGGCGATTCCGACATCACTGACAGACCGGGCGGAGCAGGCGGGCATCCGCTGCTGGTGCGGCTACGGCATGACGGAGATGGCCTCGACCGTGTGCGCCAAACGTGCCGATGCGCGGCCCGGTGTCGGGCTGCCGCTGGCCGGGTGTGAGATCTCGCTGGTGGATGAGGAAGTGCTGATCCGTGCGCCGGGGCAGGCGGCGGGCTACTGGCGTGACGGCGTGCTGCACCCGCTGGCAGACAGTGAGGGCTGGTACCACAGCCGCGATCGCGGGGTGATGGAGGCGGGCGAGCTGCGCATCCTCGGCCGGCTCGATAATCTGTTTTTCAGCGGGGGCGAAGGCATTCAGCCGGAGGAGATTGAGCGGATACTGGCGCGTCATCCGCAGGTGACGCAGGCGTTTGTGGTGCCGGTAAACGATGTGCAGTTTGGCCAGCGGCCGGTCGCGGTGCTGGAAACGGCCGCCGCGCTGCACCCGGAACAGTTGGCACACTGGCTGGCCCCCCAGGTGCCGCGCTTCCAGTTGCCGGTAGCCTATTACCCGCTGCCGGCGAGTCTGAAGCAGGGCGGGATTAAAATCCCGCGCCATCAGGTGCAACAATGGGTGGCCGCGCAGCCATAAAAAAGGGCCGCATTAGCGGCCCTGTTCACGTCAGCAGGCTTATCTCACCAGATTCAGCGCATCCACGATGCCCTGGCCATACTCCGGGTGCACCTTGAAGAACAGCTCGATCTGGCGCTGGCGGATGTTCTCCGGCACCTGCGCCAGTTCACCGGCGATGCGGGTAAACATCCGCTGGTGCTCCTCGTCGCTCAGCAGGTTATAGAGCGCGCGCGGCTGGCTGTAGTAGTCGTCATCTTCGCGGTGGTTCCAGTGGTCAGCCGCGCCCTCCAGGGAGAGCGGTGGCTCGCTGTAGTCCGGTTGCTCCTGGAACAGGCCGAAGCTGTTCGGCTCATAGGTCGGGCCGTTGTTGCCGCCGTTGCCGTCCACGCGCATTGCGCCGTCGCGGTGGGTGTTATGGAACGGGCAGCGCGGCTGGTTCACCGGGATCTGGTGGTGGTTTACCCCCAGGCGGTAGCGGTGCGCATCACCGTAGGAGAACAACCGCCCCTGCAACATGCGGTCCGGCGAGAAGCCGATGCCCGGCACCACGTTGGCCGGGGTCATCGCCACCTGTTCCACTTCGGCAAAGTAGTTGTCCGGGTTGCGGTTCAGTTCGAACTCCCCGACCTCGATCAGCGGGTAGTCGGCGTGCGGCCACACCTTGGTCAGGTCAAACGGGTTATACGGCACCGCAGAGGCCTCTTTCTCCGGCATAATCTGCACAAACATTGTCCAGCGCGGGAAGTTGCCGCTTTCCACCGCCTCGAACAGGTCACGCTGCGAGCTTTCGCGGTCACGGCCGATCAGTTCAGCGGCTTCGTCATCCATCAGGTTCTCAATCCCCTGTTGGGTGCGGAAGTGGAATTTCACCCAGAACCGTTCGTTGTCATGGTTGATAAAGCTGAAGGTGTGGCTGCCGAAACCGTGCATATGGCGGTAGGAGCGCGGCAGGCCGCGGTCGCTGAAGTCGATGGTCAGCTGGTGCAGCGCTTCCGGCAGGTGCGAGAAGAAATCCCATTTGTAGACCGGGTTGCGCAGGTTGGTGCGCGGGTCACGTTTCACCACGTGGTTCAGGTCAGGGAATTTCAGCGGGTCGCGCAGGTAGAACACCGGTGTGTCGTTGCCGACCAGATCCCAGTTGCCCTCTTCAGTGTAGAAACGCATCGAGAAGCCGCGGATGTCGCGTTCGGCATCGGCACCGCCGCGCTCCCCGGCCACGGTAGAGAAGCGCACAAACATCTCGGTCTGCTTGCCAATCTCCGCAAACAGTTTGGCACGGGTGTAGCGGGTGATGTCATGGGTCACGGTGAAACGGCCATAGGCGGCGGAGCCTTTGGCGTGCATCCGGCGCTCAGGGATGACCTCACGGTCAAAATGCGCCAGCTTCTCCAGGAACCAGACATCCTGGAGCAGCATCGGCCCGCGGCGGCCGGCAGTCATCACATTGTTATTGCTGACAACCGGTGCACCTGCTGCTGTAGTCATAAATTTTTTTGTCATATTCTCTACCTGCTTTTTTTATGCCGGCAACACGCTGCCGGAAAGGGGAAGATCAGAGGCGGTGTGAAAAATGTGCCATGCGCCGTGATCGCCTGGTCACTTTGCGCGCCTATCTTCCCGCGGGTGTTGATCTGCGGCAAATCGGCCTCGGTTATCGTTACTATTGGTTATTTATTCAGTAGTTTACGGCCACATACTCTGTGGGGAATAAGGGAGGGTTACCTGCCGCTTTTATGCGTTAGAACACGGGATTGAGGGGAGAGCGGGTTTACACTCTGCGCCGGGAATGCGCTTTGTTTTACTACTCACAGGAATGAATGATGAAAAAAATGAAAAGTGCCCTGGCCGCCGCGCTGTTACTCAGTGCCGGCGCGGCCCAGGCAGTCAGCGTCAGCGGCCAGGCGGGCCAGCATTACACCAACCTCGGCGTGGGTTTCGGCACCTCGTCACCGGGGCTGGTCACCACCCTGAACTGGGCACACAGCGACAATGACGGCGACATCGCCGGGCTGGGGCTGGGCTTCAACCTGCCGCTGGGGCCGTTTATGGGCACGCTGGGCGGCAAGGCGCTCTACATGGGGCCGAAAGATGGCGAGGAAGGCTATGCACTGGCGGTGGGCGGCGGGCTGGAACTGCCGCTGGGGCGCTACTTTGCGCTGTATGGCGACGGCTACTTCTCGCCGGATTCCCTCTCCAGCGGCATCAATGATTACACCGAGGCCAACGCCGGGCTGCGGCTGAACGTCATCCCGCTGCTTTCGGTGGATCTCGGCTACCGTTACATGGCGATGTCCGGCAAGGATGATCACCGCGACAACGTGGTGGCAGACGGCCCCTACATCGGTGCCAGCCTGAACTTCTGATCCATGCCGTGAAAAACAGGCCGGGCATGTCCCGGCCTGTTCTGTTTCTGTGCCTATTTATCCCCGGTGGATTGTAATCACCGCGCGGGCTTCCTACTCTGTAAAGCATATTAATGCGCAGGAGAGAGAGATGCTTAGGGTTGAGATGCTCAGTACCGGTGATGAAGTGCTGCACGGCCAGATCACCGACACCAATGCCGCCTGGCTGGCGGATACCCTGTTTAACGAAGGATTCCCGCTCACCAGCCGTGAAACGGTAGGCGATGAGCTGTCGGCGCTGGTGGCGGTGTTGCAGGAGCGCAGCCAGATTGCCGATGTGTTGATTGTGAACGGCGGGCTGGGGCCGACCAGTGACGATTTAAGCGCGCTGGCAGCGGCCACGGCGGCCGGGGTGGAGCTGGTGGAACATGCCGGTTGGATCGCCCGTATGGAGGCATTTTTTGCCGGGCGCGGCCGGGAGATGGCCCCGGCGAACCGTAAACAGGCGCTGATCCCGGCCACGGCTGAGATGCTGGACAACCCGGTCGGCACCGCCTGTGGTTTCAGCCTGCGCCTGAACCGCTGTTGGCTGTTCTTTACGCCGGGCGTGCCGTCCGAATTCAAGGTGATGGTGCAGCAGCAGATTGTGCCGCGCCTGCGGCAACAGTTCCCGCAGGCCGAGCCGCCGCTCTGCCTGCGCCTGACCACCTTTGGCCGCGGCGAAAGCGATCTGGCTTCCGAGCTGGACGGCCTGGCGCTGCCGGAAGGCGTGGTGATGGGGTACCGCTCCTCCGCCCCGATTATTGAGCTGAAGCTCACCGGCCCGCGCGCGCAGCAGGCCGCGATGCACCAGGCGTGGGAGCGGGTGCGGGAAGTCGCCGGCGAAAGCACGCTGTTTGAGGGCACCGGCGGCCTGCCGTCACGGCTGGCTGAACAGATGCTGACCCAGGCGCTGCGTGTGTCGCTGAGTGAGCAGTTTACCGCCGGGCTTATCAGCTGGCGGCTACAGGGCGGCGGGGTGCCGCTGGCGGCCGGTGAGGTGTTGCCGGAAAGTGATGACACCCTGGACGCGCTGCTGGGCCGTGCGCAGGATTTGGCTGAGCAGCAGGGCGCACCGCTGGCGCTGGCGGTCGGCTCACTACGGGAGGGCGAAATCAGCCTGGCGCTGCATACCCCGGCCGGCACCCGCGGCCAGACCCTGCGCTACAGCGCGAAACACCACAGCACGGTGCTGCAACAGGAAACCATCGCCATGGTGGCGATGGACATGTTGCGCCGTTACCTCAACGGCTGGCCGCCGGTGGGCCACTACCCGTGGATGACGCGGCTGGCGGAAGTCTGATCGCGCTATTTTTCACGCGGTGCGCCGGTGGCTGTTCCCGGCGCACCGGGCGATGTTTTATGATGTCGCTCTTTTCTTTTTCTCTGGCTGTATGGAAACCTGATGCGTCACCTTGCTGCACTTTTGCCCGTATGTCTTTTGCTCTCCGCCTGTAGCAGTAAACCCAAGCCCGCTGATCTCACTGCCCAGCCGTCGCCGGCTCACAGCGGTTTCCTGCTGGAACCGGCCCACAACATCCACCCGCTGACCGGGGATTTCGCCAACAACCCGGCCACTGAACGCTTCATCGACAAAATGGTGCGCGAGCACGGTTTTGACCGCCAGCAACTGCACGATGTGCTGGCGCAGACCAAACAGCTCGATTACGTGCTGCGTCTGATGAACCAGCAAGCCCCGACGCCCGGCCAGCGCCCCAGCGGCCCGAACGGCGCCTGGCTGCGCTACAGCAAAAAATTCATCACGCCGGATAACGTGCAAAACGGCGTGGTGTTCTGGAACCAGCATGAGCAGGCGCTGCGGCGTGCCTATGCCACCTATGGCGTGCCGCCGGAAATTATCGTCGGCATCATCGGCGTGGAGACGCGCTGGGGCCGGGTGATGGGCAAAACGCGGATCATCGACGCGCTGGCGACGCTGGCCTTCGCCTACCCGCGCCGCGCCGAGTACTTCACCGGCGAGCTGGAAACCTTCCTGCTGATGGCGCGCAGCGAAGGGGATGACCCGCTCTCCCTGCGCGGCTCCTTTGCCGGGGCGATGGGCTACGGCCAGTTTATGCCGTCCTCGTTCAAGGATTACGCGGTGGATTTCAACGGTGACGACCACGTCAACCTGTGGGACCCGGAAGACGCCATCGGCAGCGTTGCCAACTATTTCAAAGCGCACGGCTGGGTGAAAGACCAGACGGTGGCCGTCCCGGCCAGCGGGCAGGCACCGCTGATGCAGCAGGGCTTCACCACCAAATATACCGTGGGCGCGCTGAGCGCTGCCGGGCTGCGGCCGTTAAGCCCGCTGAATGATGACCAGCAGGTGAGCCTGCTGCGTCTGGATGTCGGCACCGGCTACCAGTACTGGTACGGGCTGCCGAACTTCTACGTGATCACCCGTTACAACCACAGCACCCACTACGCGATGGCGGTGTGGCAACTGGGTGTGGCGGTGAGCCGCGCGCGGTAAGTGCCGGAAGGGTAGGATCGCCGGAAGGGTGAAATAAAAAAAACGGGCTGAAAATTCAGCCCGTTTTTTTATGCGCGTCGGTCAGATATCGATCTCAATATCTTCCTGCGGCAGGCAGCAGCAGGGCAGGATCTCGCCCTGCTGGATAAAGGCCAGCGGCGTCTGGTGGTAACTGACGCTGCCTTTGAGCAGCCGCACGCGGCAGGCACCGCAATAGCCTTCGCGGCACTGGTACTCGACCTCAAGCTGGTGGGTTTCCAGCAGCTCCAGCAGGCAACGGTGTTCCGGCGCGCAGGGGAGTTGCGCGCCGCTGCTGCGCAGCAGAATGGTGTGGCCGCCGCGCGTCAGGGAGTCGCCGGCCATATCAGAGCTGGAAGTCGCTCAGGTCGTCGGCATTGACTTCAGAGTCAATCTGGCCGACCAGATAGGAGCTGACTTCCACTTCCTGCGGCGCGACCTGCACGTTGTCCGACACCAGCCAGCTGTTGATCCACGGGATCGGGTTGGAGCGGGTTTTGAACGGCAGATCCAGCCCTACCGCCTGCATACGGATGTTGGTGATGTACTCCACATACTGGCAGAGGATGTCTTTGTTCAGGCCAATCATCGAGCCGTCACGGAACAGGTATTCCGCCCACTCTTTCTCCTGCTGCGCCGCCAGCACGAACAGGTCATAGCTCTGCTGCTGGCACTCTTTGGCGATCTCCGCCATCTCCGGGTCATCCGCGCCGGAGCGCATCAGGTTGATGATGTGCTGGGTGCCGGTCAGGTGCAGCGCCTCATCACGCGCAATCAGGCGGATGATTTTGGCGTTGCCTTCCATCAGCTCGCGCTCGGCGAAGGCAAAGGAGCAGGCAAAGCTGACGTAGAAGCGGATCGCTTCCAGCGCGTTGACGCTCATCACGCAGAGGTAGAGCTTCTTCTTCAGCTCATGCAGGCTCACCTCAATGGTTTCGCCGTTGACCTGGTGGGTGCCTTCACCCAGCAGGTTGTAGTAACCGCTCAGGGTGATCAGCTCATCGTAGTAACCGGAGATGTCCTTGGCGCGCTTCAGGATCTCTTCATTGGTCACGATGTCATCAAACACCAGCGCCGGATCGTTAACGATGTTGCGGATGATGTGGGTGTAAGAGCGCGAGTGGATCGTCTCAGAGAAAGACCAGGTCTCAATCCAGGTTTCCAGCTCCGGGATGGAGATCAGCGGCAGCAGCGCCACGTTCGGGCTGCGCCCCTGGATCGAGTCCAGCAGCGTCTGGTACTTCAGGTTGCTGAGGAAAATGTGCTTCTCATGGTCCGGCAGGGCCTGGAAGTCGATGCGGTCGCGCGAGACGTCCACCTCTTCCGGGCGCCAGAAGAAGGAGAGCTGCTTCTCGATCAGTTTCTCAAAGATCGCGTGTTTCTGCTGGTCAAAGCGGGCAACGTTCACCGGCTGGCCGAAGAACATCGGCTCCAGCAGCTGGTTGTTTTTAGTCTGAGAAAACGTGGTATAGGCCATAATGCAAATCCTGTCTGTCAGCAGGGGCCGGGCATCCACCCGGCCCCGCTGTGTTAAATCTTGCAGGCGCCGCTTTCGCAGCCGTCATCCTGAATCGACGGGGCCAGGTCATCCTGGGCATCTTCCGCGCCATCACGGGTGTTTTGGTAGTAGAGGGTTTTCACGCCGAACTTGTAGGCGGTGAGCAGGTCTTTCAGCAGCTGCTTCATCGGCACCTTGTTGCCCGCGAAACGCGACGGGTCATAGTTGGTGTTGGATGAGATCGCCTGATCGATGAACTTCTGCATCACGCCGACCAGTTGCAGGTAACCGTCATTGTTCGGCATTTCCCACAGCAGCTCATAGGCGTCTTTCAGGCGCTCATACTCCGGCACCACCTGGCGCAGGATGCCGTCTTTCGACTGCTTGATGCTGACGTGGCCGCGCGGCGGCTCAATGCCGTTGGTGGCGTTGGAGATCTGCGACGAGGTCTCGGACGGCATCAGCGCAGAGAGCGTGGAGTTACGCAGGCCGAACTCTTTGATGTCGGCACGCAGGCTGTCCCAGTCGAGGTGCAGCGGCTCGCTGCAGACCGTGTCCAGGTCACGCTTGTAGGTGTCGACCGGCATGATGCCCTGGGCATAGGTGGTTTCGTTGAACCACGGGCAGGCACCTTGCTCTTTCGCCAGGTTGTTCGAGGCTTTCAGCAGGTAGTACTGGATCGCCTCAAAGGTGCGGTGCGTCAGGTTGTTGGCACTGCCGTCAGAGTAACGCACGCCGTTTTTCGCCAGGTAGTAGGCGTAGTTGATGACGCCGATGCCCAGGGTACGGCGGCCCATCGCGCCGCGTTTGGCGGCCGGGATCGGGTAGTCCTGGTAATCCAGCAGCGCATCGAGGGCGCGCACGGCCAGCGTCGCCAGCTCTTCCAGGTCGTCCAGGCTCTCAATCGCGCCCAGGTTGAAGGCGGAGAGGGTGCACAGGGCGATTTCGCCGTTCTCGTCGTTGACGTCTTCCAGCGGTTTGGTCGGCAGCGCAATCTCCAGGCAGAGGTTGGACTGGCGCACCGGGGCGATGGCCGGGTCAAACGGGCTGTGGGTGTTGCAGTGGTCCACGTTCTGGATGTAGATACGGCCGGTGGAGGCGCGCTCCTGCATCATCAGGGAGAACAGCTCGACCGCTTTGATGCGCTGTTTGCGGATGCTCTCATCCTGCTCATATTTGGTGTACAGGCGCTCAAATTCGTCCTGATCGGCGAAGAAGGCGTCATACAGCCCCGGCACGTCAGACGGGCTGAACAGGGTGATGTCTTCGTTTTTCACCAGGCGCTGGTACATCAGCTTGTTGAGCTGCACGCCGTAGTCCATGTGGCGCACGCGGTTGCCTTCCACGCCGCGGTTGTTTTTCAGCACCAGCAGGCTTTCCACTTCCAGGTGCCACATCGGGTAGAACAGGGTGGCCGCACCGCCGCGCACGCCGCCCTGCGAACAGGATTTCACTGCGGTCTGGAAGTGCTTATAGAACGGGATACAGCCGGTGTGGAAGGCTTCGCCGCCACGGATTGGGCTGCCCAGCGCACGGATACGCCCGGCGTTGATGCCGATGCCGGCACGCTGGGAGACATATTTCACAATGGCGCTGGAGGTGGCGTTGATGGAGTCGAGGCTGTCGCCGCACTCAATCAGCACGCAGGAGCTGAACTGACGGGTTGGGGTACGCACGCCGGACATGATCGGGGTCGGCAGTGAGATTTTGAACGTCGAGATCGCATCATAGAAGCGCTTGATGTAATCAAGGCGCGTCTCACGCGGGTAGTTGGAGAACAGGCACGCCGCCACCAGGATGTAGAGGAACTGGGCGCTCTCGTAGATCTCGCCGGTCACACGGTTCTGTACCAGGTACTTGCCTTCAAGCTGCTTCACGGCCGCGTAGGAGAAGCTCATGTCGCGCCAGTGGTCGATAAAGCTGTCCATCTGCTCGAACTCTTCAGCCGTGTAGTCTTCCAGCAGATGTTTATCGTATTTGCCCAGGTCAATCATCCGGCTCACGTGCTCAAGCAGTTTTGGCGGCTCAAACTGGCCGTAAGCTTTCTTGCGCAGGTGGAAAATGGCCAGGCGGGCAGCCAGGTACTGGTAGTCCGGCGCGTCACGCGAGATCAGGTCCGCGGCGGCTTTGATGATGGTTTCATGGATGTCGGCGGTTTTGATGCCGTCATAAAACTGGATGTGGGAACGCAGTTCTACCTGGGAAACGGAGACGTTTTGCAGCCCTTCCGCGGCCCAGTCAATGACACGGTGGATTTTATCAAGATTGATGCGTTCTTTGCGGCCATCACGTTTAGTAACAAGCAGACTCTGGTTCATGGGGTGCGTACCTTAAAGGTTTATAAACGGCCAGCGCCGCACCGCGCAGCACAGTGCGCAGCAGCAAACGAAGTATAGGCAGTTGGTCAGGATATAAACACAATATATTGTGGGTGTCGTCAGTTCGGCTAACAAGATAGTGTCAGTTCAGCGAATTGACAAGGGGACAAAACCACGGGAGATTGTGGATAACTTGGGGGTTAAAATGTGAAGCAACGGTGAAACGCCCAGCAGCGCTGGTGTGGCTGCGCTGTCAATATCTTCTATAGGAAATTCTTATATTTTTTCAAAACTTGATCGACTGCTGATTTATTAAACGTTAGAAAAAATCGCTATATTGATGTGGTTTACTATTCTAAAAACGCGTATTTCTGCAACGGCGCGTGCCAAATGCCTAAAAATAAAGATTTATTCGGTAATGCCGCCCGCCGGGCTGCGGTAATTCCTAAAAAAGCGCTGGCGGTACGGCATGAAATATGGCAGAGCGCCGGTTAGACCGGGGCCGGGTACTGGGTGTGCACCATGTAGTTGACGTCCACATTCGGTGCCAGCTTGAAGTGGTTGGTCAGCGGGTTGTAATGCAGCCCGATGATGTGGCGCTCCACCAGCGGCGTATGGTCTACCCAGTGCAGTAGCTCAGACGGCTTGATGAACTTTTTGATGTCGTGCGTGCCTTTCGGCACCATCTTCAGCACATATTCCGCGCCGACAATCGCCATCAGCCAGGCTTTGTTGTTGCGGTTCAGGGTGGAGAAGAAGACATGGCCGCCCGGTTTCACCAGCTTCGCGCAGGCGATCACCACCGAGGCCGGGTCCGGCACGTGCTCCAGCATCTCCATACAGGTCACCACGTCATACTGCTGCGGGTTGGCTTCGGCGTGCGCCTCGACCGTCTCCTGCACGTAATTGAGCGTGACGCCCGCTTCCAGCGCATGCAGGCGCGCCACCTGTAACGGCTCGGCACCCATGTCCAGCCCGGTGACGTCCGCGCCCTCGCGCGCCATGCTTTCCGCCAGGATGCCGCCGCCGCAGCCGACATCCAGCACTTTCTTGCCGAAAATGCCGTCAGCGCGGGTGATGATGTAATTCAGGCGCAGCGGGTTGATGCGGTGCAGCGGCTTGAATTCCCCTTCCAGATCCCACCAGCGTGAGGCCACGGCCTCAAATTTGGCGATCTCGTTCTGGTCAACGTTTTGTGGCGCAGCGGCCTGTGCAGACAGATGTTCATTCATCGGCTTTATCACTCCTTAAACCTCAATATTCCGGATTATACATATTACTGCGGCGCGGCGGCAGATTTGTGGCGCGCCCCCTGCACCGGAAAGGCATGAAAACCGGGGCATAATGGTGCCTTTGTTTCCCACGAATGGGCGGTTTGTGGTATAGTTTTACACCTTTGCCTATCCACAGGCAGCGGGCAGATGAACCATTCAGTAGAGGGATAGCAGCTCCATGAGCGACCTTGCCAGAGAAATCACACCGGTCAACATCGAAGAAGAGCTCAAGAGCTCGTATCTGGATTACGCCATGTCCGTTATCGTCGGGCGTGCGCTTCCGGATGTGCGCGATGGGTTGAAACCGGTGCACCGCCGCGTACTGTACGCAATGAATGTTCTGGGTAACGACTGGAATAAAGCCTATAAGAAATCGGCCCGTGTGGTCGGTGACGTCATCGGTAAATACCACCCGCATGGCGACACTGCGGTCTATGACACCATCGTCCGTATGGCGCAGCCGTTCTCGCTGCGCTACATGCTGGTTGACGGCCAGGGCAACTTCGGCTCGATCGACGGCGACTCCGCCGCGGCAATGCGTTACACCGAAGTGCGCATGTCGAAGATTGCCCATGAATTGCTGGCGGATCTCGAAAAAGAGACGGTCGACTTCGTCCCGAACTATGACGGCACCGAGCAGATCCCGGCCGTGATGCCGACCAAAATCCCGAACCTGCTGGTTAACGGCTCGTCCGGGATCGCCGTGGGCATGGCCACCAACATCCCGCCGCACAACCTGGCGGAAGTGATCAACGGCTGCCTGGCCTACATTGACGATGAGAACATCAGCGTTGAAGGGCTGATGGAACACATCCCGGGGCCGGATTTCCCGACCGCCGCGATCATCAATGGCCGCCGCGGCATTGAAGAGGCGTACCGCACCGGGCGCGGTAAAATCTATATCCGCGCGCGCGCGGAAGTGGAAGCGGACGCCAAAACCGGCCGCGAAACCATTATCGTTCACGAGATCCCGTATCAGGTGAACAAAGCGCGGCTGATCGAAAAAATCGCCGAGCTGGTGAAAGAGAAGCGCGTCGAGGGCATCAGCGCCCTGCGTGATGAGTCCGACAAAGACGGCATGCGCATCGTCATCGAGATCAAACGTGACGCCGTCGGGGAAGTGGTGCTGAACAACCTCTACTCCCTGACCCAGTTGCAGGTGTCGTTCGGCATCAACATGGTGGCACTGCACCAGGGGCAGCCGAAGATCCTCGGCCTCAAGGACATCCTGTCCGCCTTTGTGCGCCACCGCCGTGAAGTGGTGACGCGCCGTACCATCTTTGAACTGCGCAAAGCGCGTGACCGCGCCCACATCCTGGAAGCGCTGGCGATTGCGCTGGCCAACATCGACCCGATCATTGAACTGATCCGCCAGGCACCGTCGCCGGCCGAGGCGAAAGCCGCGCTGGTGGCCCACCCATGGTCGCTGGGCAACGTCGCGGAGATGCTCTCCCGTGCCGGTGACAACGCGGCCCGCCCGGAGTGGCTGGAGCCGGAGTTCGGCATCCGTGACGGCAAATACTTCCTGACCGAGCAGCAAGCCCAGGCGATTCTGGACCTGCGCCTGCAAAAACTCACCGGTCTGGAGCATGAGAAGCTGCTGGATGAGTACAAAGAGCTGCTCAACCAGATCGCTGAACTGATCTTTATCCTGGAAAACCCTGACCGGCTGATGGAAGTCATCCGTGAAGAGCTGATTGCGATAAGAGAGCAGTACAACGACGCGCGCCGTACCGAAATCACCGCCAACACGGCGGACATCAACATCGAAGACCTGATCAACCAGGAAGATGTGGTCGTGACGCTGTCGCACCAGGGCTATGTGAAGTACCAGCCGCTGACCGACTATGAAGCCCAGCGCCGCGGCGGGAAAGGCAAATCCGCCGCCCGTATCAAGGAAGAGGACTTCATCGACCGGTTGCTGGTGGCGAACACCCACGACACCATCCTCTGCTTCTCCAGCCGGGGCCGTCTCTACTGGATGAAGGTTTACCAGTTGCCGGAAGCCAGCCGCGGCGCACGTGGCCGGCCGATCGTCAACCTGCTGCCGCTGGAGCCGAACGAACGCATCACCGCGATCCTGCCGGTGCGGGAGTACGAAGAGGGGCGTTACGTCTTTATGGCGACCGCCAGCGGCACGGTGAAGAAAACCGAGCTGACCGAGTTCAGCCGTCCGCGCAGTGCGGGCATCATCGCGGTGAACCTGAACGAGGGCGACGAGCTGATTGGCGTTGACCTGACCGACGGCAGCAACGAAGTGATGCTGTTCTCCGCCGCCGGGAAAGTGGTGCGCTTCAACGAGAGCGCCGTACGTAAAATGGGCCGTACGGCGGCCGGTGTGCGCGGCATCCGGCTGGCGGAAACCGACAGCGTGGTGTCACTGATTGTGCCGCGCGGCGAGGGGGATATCCTCACCGTCACGCAGAACGGTTTCGGCAAGCGTACCGCTGCCGCCGAGTACCCGACCAAATCCCGTGCCACGCAGGGCGTGATCTCCATCAAGGTCAGCGAGCGTAACGGGCCGGTGGTTGGCGCGGTGCAGGTGGATACCAGCGACCAGATCATGATGATCACCGATGCCGGCACGCTGGTGCGTACCCGCGTCTCCGAAGTCAGCATCGTGGGCCGTAACACCCAGGGCGTCACATTGATCCGCACCGCGGAAGATGAAAATGTGGTTGGCCTGCAACGTGTGGCGGAACCGGTGGAAGACGAGGAGCTGGACGGCGTGGTCGCCGTGGAAGGCGAACTGCCGGTCGACGAGGGTGAGCCGGACGAGGCAGAACCCGACGACGCCGATGACGTGGAAGACGAGGGTGACGACGCCTGATGGCGTGACGACACCGGGCGGCGGAGCCTCTCCCCGCCCATGCATCTTGAAGCCAGCCTGCGGGCTGGCTTTTTTATGGCGGATCGGTAGTGTATTCTGTTCGCTGCCTGCCCTGATTAGCCTGACACATTAAGATGGTATCCGATTGAAATATCTGGCTTCGTTCCGCACAACGCTGAAAATTTCCCGTTACTTGTTCCGGGTGCTGGCCATTATGCTCTGGTCGCTGGGCGCGTTGCTGACTACCTTTTACATCCTGAATATCTTCCACGAAAAAGAGTCGCAAATCCGCCAGGAGTATTACCTCAACTACGATCAGGCCCAGAGTTACTTCCGCCATTCGGCGGACATCATGCGCGATATCCGCTATATGGCGGAGAACCGCCTCAGCGGCGCGGTCAACGGCCTCGACATCCTGAACGGGGTATTTGCCGGGAAAACCAACCAGCCGCGCATCTACCCGCTGTTCAGTGATTCCGACTGTGCCCAGCTCAACGGTGACTACCGCAACTCGCTCCAGTCGCTGAGCAACACCGTGCACTACTGGAAAGATAATTTCTCCGCCGCCTATGACCTGAACCGGGTGTTCTTCATCGGCGGCGACAGCCTCTGCATGGCCGATTTCAACATCAACAACACCACGCGGCCCATCGACCACGAAAATGTGCTGAAATCGCTGCATGAGCGCATCCTGAAATTCCGCAACGCCAAGAACAAAGAGAAAGACAACAACCTTTACTGGGTCAGCCCCGGCCCGCGCGCCGACGTCGGCTACCTCTATGTGCTGGCACCGATCTACGTGGGCAACAAACTCGAGGCGCTGATCGGTATCGAGCAGATCCTGCGGCTGGAAGATTTCTCCAGCCCGAGCGCCCTGCCGATTGGCGTCACGCTGCTGGGGCCGTCCAACGAGCCGCTGCTGCGCTTCAGCGAAGGGGAGCGCTACATCTCGATGCTGGGCCGCTACCCGGACGCCGCCAGTTACTTTGGCTACGTGAACGGGTATAACGACCTGATCATGAAAAAGAGCCTGCAACCGTCGACGCTCAGCATTGTCTACTCGCTGCCGGTGCGCACCCTGCTGGACCGCTTTAAAATCCTGATCCTCAACGCCTTCCTGCTGAACATCTTCTCGGCGATCCTGCTGTTCACGCTGGCGTGGCTGTTTGAGCGCAAAATGTTCTTCCCGGCGGAAGAGAACGCCTTCCGGCTGGAGGAGAACGAGCAGTTCAACCACAAAATTGTGGCGTCGGCACCGGTCGGCATCTCTATTTTGCGCATCAGTGACGGCGTGAACATCCTCAGTAATGAGCTGGCGCATAACTATATCAACATGCTGACCCACGAGGATCGCCAGCGCATCACGCGCATCATCTGCGATCAGCAGGTTAACTTTGTGGATGTGATCACCAGCAATAACAACAACCTGCAACTGAGCTTTGTGCATTCGCGCTACCGCAACGAGGATGTGGCGATCTGCGTGCTGGTGGACGTCAGCGCGCGCGTGAAGATGGAAGAGTCGTTGCAGGAGATGGCCAACGCCGCCGAGCAGGCGAGCCAGTCGAAATCGATGTTCCTGGCCACCGTCAGCCATGAGCTGCGCACGCCGCTGTACGGCATCATCGGCAACCTGGATCTGTTGCAGACCAAAGGGCTGCCGGAAGGCGTTGACCGGCTGGTCACGGCGATGAACAACTCCTCCGGCCTGCTGCTGAAAATCATCAGCGACATCCTCGACTTCTCGAAGATTGAGTCTGAACAGCTGAAGATTGAGCCGCGCGAGTTCTCCTGCCGGGAAGTGATTACCCACATCGCCGGCAACTATTTGCCGCTGGTGGTGAAAAAGCGCCTGGGCCTCTACTGCTTTATCGAGCACGATGTGCCGGAGTTCCTCTCCGGTGACCCGGTGCGGTTACAGCAGGTGCTCTCCAACATCCTCAATAACGCGATCAAATTCACCGATACCGGCTGCATCGTGCTGCATGCCTGCACGCGGGATAACTACCTGGAGTTCCGCGTGCGGGATACCGGCGTCGGTATCCCGGCGAAAGAGATCCCGCGGCTGTTTGACCCGTTCTTCCAGGTCGGCACCGGCGTGCAGCGCCACTTTCAGGGCACCGGGCTGGGGCTGGCGATCTGTGAGAAGCTGATCAACCTGATGGATGGTGACATCGGCGTGGAGTCGGAGCCGGGGCTGGGCAGCCTGTTCACCGTGCGCCTGCCGATGTACGACGCCAAATTCGCCACGCCGCCGGACGGCACCTTGTGGCAGGGGAAACGCATTATCCTGTCTGTGCGCAATGCGCGGCTGGAGGACTACCTGGAGCCGATGCTGAAACAGCACGGGGCGGACGTGGTGCGCTACCAGCCGGGCATGATCACCTATGAAAGTGACATCCTGCTTGCTGACTATGCGCTGAACCATCCGCTGTCATTGCTGGCGCAGATTGAGTTTTCCCTGGAGCACATCGGCCCGCCGGTGGAGACGCGCCCAGGCTACTGGCTGCACAGCACCTCGACCCCGCTGGAGCTGACCAGCCTGTTCAACCGCCTCTACCAGCTGGACGAGGGCAACGCGCGCGCGATGCTGCAACTGCCGGTGGTCAACACCGAAGCGCAGCAGGCGAACCATGAAATCCAGTTGCTGGTGGTGGATGACCACCCGATCAACCGCCGCCTGCTGGCCGACCAGCTCGGCTCGCTCGGTTACCAGATCCTGACCGCCAACGACGGGCTGGACGCGCTGGAGGTGATGCGCTGCAACACCATTGATATTGTGCTGACGGACGTCAACATGCCGAAAATGGACGGCTACCGCCTGACGCAGCGCCTGCGGCAGATGGACTACATCCGGCCGGTGATCGGCGTCACCGCCAACGCGCTGGCGGAAGAGAAGCAGCGCTGTATTGAGGCTGGCATGGACAACTGCCTCTCCAAACCGGTGACCCTCGACACCCTGCGCACCACGCTTGCGTACTACAGCGCGCGTACCCGCCAGATCCGCCAGGCTGAACAGCGCGCCCGCGAACGCGCCGAACGCGAAGCCGCTGACGCAGAGCAGGGTGGTGACGTCCCGGCGTGATGCCGCCTGCCACCGCGATCAACGCACCATAAAAAAAGCGCCCATTGGGCGCTTTTTGTTTTTCTGACGCGGTTATCAGCCGCGATCCACCGGGGTGGTGCTGACGGAAGAGAGGTAGTTGAGCAGGGCGATGTCGTTGTCCACGCCCAGCTTCATCATCGCCGACTTCTTCTGGCTGCTGATGGTTTTGATGCTGCGGTTCAGCTTTTTGGCGATCTCAGTCACCAGGAAGCCTTCGGCGAACAGGCGCAGCACTTCGCTCTCCTTCGGTGACAGGCGCTTGTCGCCGTAACCGTTGGCACTGATCTTCTCCAGCAGCTTGGAGACGCTCTCCGGCGTGAACTTCTTGCCTTTTTGCAGGGCGGCCAGCGCTTTCGGCAGATCGGTCGGCGCACCCTGTTTCAGCACAATGCCTTCGATGTCCAGATCCAGCACGGCGCTCAGGATCGCCGGGTTGTTGTTCATGGTCAGTACAATGATCGCCAGTTGCGGGTAGTGGCGTTTGATGTACTTGATTAGCGTAATGCCGTCGCCGTACTTCTCGCCCGGCATCGAGAGATCGGTGACCAGTACGTTGGCGTCCAGTTTCGCCAGATTGTTAATCAGCGCGGTGGAGTCCTCAAACTCCCCAACCACATTCACCCACTCTATCTGTTCCAGTGACTTTTTGATGCCAAACAGAACAATAGGGTGGTCATCGGCAATAATTACGTTCAGGTTATTCATGGTTTTGGCTACCTTGCTGTAGCAGTCTGCTGACAAAATGATCAATCTGACTGATGTTATTCTCGATTTTCAGCATATCGGTTTCAACAATATGCTGTTCTAACGTTTCACATAATACTTTGCCGGGGGTCAGATTCAACATGGCAAAAACCCCCTTCAGGCGATGTGCAGTCTGAGAAAGTGCTGTGAAATCATGTTGCTGGCTTTCGCTATGCAGTTTTTCCAGGTCCTCCGGGACGGTCTCGGTGAACAGCGCGTAGTAATCGCTGGCCTCAAGCTGCGCCCGGTAATCCTGGGTGTCGTCGCCCAGGGTGCTCTCTGGGGCCGGGCTGTCAACGGTGGCCGCCATCTGTTGCTCGATCAGCACCAGAATGGCATCAATGACAGCGCTGCTGATATTATAATTCACGCGAATATAATCCCGCTGCAACTGTTGGAAGCCCGCCTCGTCGCTGGAGAGCAACAAAGTGTAGCGATCACAGTGATGGGGATTATCTGTCAACATGACATCATAATCACGACTAATCTGTCTATCCTCTGCGGTAATACAGTTTGCACCGTATCCGGCCAGCAGCCGGGTGACGATTGAGCGCACCTCTTCCGAGGTCACATCCAGCAATACCGTCACGTCATCCAACAGTTTTTCGCTCTCTTCCTCGTCACGCGGTTCGATCCCCAGCAGGATGCGCACGGTATAACGCGTGCCGATATCCGCCTTGCTGCGGATCTCCAGCTGGCCGTTCAGCTTCTTGCACAACTGGTTGCACAGGAAGAAGGTGAGGCCGGAACCGTGGTTGAAGCGGTCGATCAGCGTCTGGCTGAGGAACGGGTAGTTCAGGTTACGGATCTCCTCTTTGGAGATGCCGCTGCCGGTGTCGGTGATGTGGAAAATCAGTTGCTCAGGCTGTTGCGGCTCACTCTCCACAATCAGCGAGATCTTGCCGAACGCGGTAGTGACGATCGCGTAGTCCAGCAGCAGCGACAGCACTTTCTTCAGCGCCTGTACGTCGCCGATGTAGTTCTGCGTCGCATCAAGCTGGAAGTGGTTGAACAGCGACAGCCCTTTGCGGTTCAGTGCCGGCAGCGTCTCCAGCAGCAGTTCATCCACCATCCCGGAGAGGGAGAACTGGTGGCGGGACGGCTGCCAGTCCTGGGTTTCCAGCCGGGTCAGCAGGGTGATGTTGTCAATCAGCGTCAGCACCGACTGCGACTCATACGCCAGGTCATCCAGCAGCGGCTGCCGCTCGTTGTCCGGGGCTTCCTGGAGGGCGGTGGAGAGCGCATGGATGGTGTTGAGCGGCTGGTTCAGCTCGATCCCCAGGTTATGCAGCATCAGTTTGCGTGCCTGGAGGTTCTTCTCATATTCGCGCCGCGCCTGTTGCAGCTTCTTGTTGACCATCACCTCTTTGTCCTGGTCATGCAGCAGGAACAGGTAGGTTTCCGGCGCAAACTTGCTGCGCAACATGCGGATCTCATACACCTCATTGTTCACCGTGGCCTGAATGGTGCCGTGGTGCTGCTCCGCCATCGCGGCGATCTTTTGCAGGCTGAGGTGCGGCAGCAGGTGGTCGGCAATCTTATTGCTGGCGACCACACTGTTGCTGCCGAAGTTATACACCAGCAGCCCGGTCGGCAGGCTGGAGACAATCTCCTGGTTCAGCGCCTGCTGGGCGCGCAGTTGCGCCGCCATGTTCTCACTCGGGCGGATAAACTGATGGCGGATAAAGTAGATGCCGCTCATCGCCATCCCCAGCAGCGCCAGGTTAATCAGCAGCAGCCAGCTGTTATTGTGCAGCATATCCAGCGCCAGGCCCGGCAGGGGAACGCGGTATACCACCTCTAACGGCGCGTTGGCGAGCGGCGTGGAGAAATCAAGCCACCAGCCGGTGCGCGTCACCTGCGTGTTGCTGCCGTTATTGTCGGCCTCACCTTCGCCGGCCGGTGCCGTGGGTTCGCGCAACTGGAAATTGGCGCGCGCCAGGTTGGCCGGCAGCAGGTCGTTCACCGGCAGGTCAAAGGCGATCACCGTCGCCAGATGGCCGGGGTTATTAAAGGTGGTGCGCAGCGAGAAGAACATGTCATTGCTGAAGCGGGATTTGCGCAGGGTCGAGAAGCTCTCGCGCTCATCCAGCGTATTGGCCTGTTGCAGCATCTCATTGCGGCGTGCGTCGGCGGAGGTGGTGAGGTAATTCTCCTTGAAGCGCGACGTCAGCTCCTGCAACGGCTGGGTGGTGACCATGATCAGGCTGTTATCCTGCCCGTTCAGGTAGTACATGGTGTAGGTCTGCGGCTTGCCGCCCCACTGCATGTCGAGGTAGTTCGACACCTGCAGGGTCAAATCCAGGGTGGCGCTCTCATGGTTGCCGAAAATCACCGCGTCGGTTTTGCGGTGCGGTTTCTGCACATAGAACACGTCCGGCCGCAGGCGGATCTCCTGCGCCGGTGTCGCGCTCTCCCCTTGCGGGCTGCCGGTATAGTTGTCGTAAATCTGGTAGGTGTTATAGCGGTAAATATCGATCCGCTGCTGCATCCGGCCGGCGATGTTCTCCAGCACGTGCTTTTTATCGTTCAGATACGCCGTGGTGTAGTTATACCCATATATCCCAATCCCGGTGGTGAGCAACAGGATAAACACCAGAAAAAACCGGGTGATATTGGTAGACGTCAATGACAAATACTTTTGCATAAAAGTGAATAGGGATCCTTGATTACCGCGTCACGAATCTGGCGCTGGCAGTGACTACCAGCATCAGGGCGGCCACGCAGGCAAAGGCCACCGACAAATTACTCAATTGGGCAATAAAACCAATCAGCGCCGGCCCGGCCAGAATACCGGCGTAGCCCAGCGTCGTGACTGAGGCGATCGCCAGGTTGGCGGGCATCGCCGTCTGGTTACCGGCGGCGCTGAACATAATCGGCACCAGGTTAGCCGCCCCGATGCCCACCAGCACAAACCCGGCCAGCGCGCTCACCAGGCCCGGCACCAGGATCGCCAGCAGCAGCCCGGCCACGGCGCACAGGCTGCCGGACAGCAGCACACGGAAGCGGCCGAGCGCCTGCACAATGCGGTCACCGTTCAGCCGCCCCAGGGTCATCGCCACCGAAAAAGCGGCATAGCCGATGCCGGCATGTTCCGGTGCCACGCCGCGTGAGCCGATCAAAAACAGCGCGCCCCAGTCCAGCATCGCGCCTTCCAGCAGGAACATCACAAAACAGAGGAAACCGAGGAACACCACCCAGCCGCGCGGCAGCACCAGCAGCGGCCCCGACTGTGGCTCATGTTGCGGCCAGAGGTGGCGGCGCGCCGGGGCCATCAGCAGCACGGTGACCGCCACCACCGCCAGGGCAGCCCACAGCGGCGAGCGCGTCAGCCACAGCAGCGCACTCACGCCCAGCGCACCGGCAATGCTGCCGATGCTGAAAAAGCCGTGGAACCCGGACATCATCGCCCGCCCGCTGGCTTTCTCCACCAGCACCGCATGGATATTCATCGACACATCGAGCATCCCGATCGCCGCCCCGAACAACAGCAGCGCCAGCGCCATCCCGGCCTGGCTCTCCATCACCGCCAGCAGCGGCAGGTCCAGGCAGATGAGCGCGGCCGCCAGCATAATTACCCAGCGGCACCCCAGGCGGCCGGTCAATACGCCGGTCAGCGGCATCCCCAGCATGGAGCCGGCCCCGATGCAGAGCAGCAGCAGGCCGAGTGACGCGTCGTTAATCGCCAGCCGCGCTTTCACAAACGGCACCAGCGGCGCCCAGGCGGACATCCCGAACCCGGCGACAAAAAACGTCACACGGGTGGCGATCTGTTGCGCAATGCCCGGCGCAGGTTGCCCGGCGCAGTAGTCAGTGGTCATGGCGATACGAATTCCCTGTTTCAGACCTGTTATGTGAAGGATACCGTTTTTAGCGTATCTGGTAAAACCAGTTAACGTTCCCGGCCGCCGGGCGGCAGCAGTTCCAGTTGTTGCGGCGCTGCCGGGGCAGGGGCGGGGGCCGGTGCCGTGGGCGCACGGCGTTGCAGCCACAGCGCGATCATCTCCACACTATACGCCTGTTGCGCCGGGGACAGCGGCACGCCGCGCGGGATCCCGTGCCATTTCTCCAGGCAGCCGCGGCAACAGGTGGCGGTGGCGTGCTGGGCAACAAACACCGGGTGGCCGCGCATCGGCGTCTGTTTGCCGTCATTGGCCGGGTGGGCCGCCGCCAGCCGCCGGGCAATGAATTCCCGGGCATGGGCCAGCACCTGCGGCAGGCCTTTGGCGTGCAGGTAAGCGGCATCGTGGGTATTCAGCCGGAAGCGGGCGCGAAACGGTGAGGTTTGCAGCCGCTGCCAGCACTGTTCAGTGGGTTTCACATTGACCTCGCGGGCGGGCAAGCGCGTCATGTTAGCAGAAAGTAACAGGGTATAACGTGGCATTTTTCCGAAAGTGAACCCGTGGCCCCCGCCGGAGAGACCGGGGCGCACGAGGTTTTTGGCAGGCGGTGAAAAATAGCGCCCGGCAACCTGCCGGCACCCCCTTTTAAGTTGTGAAAATTTGTGTCTACACTGTGCGCCTTAAATCAAATTTCGCGCCATTTTTCTAATGTGTCATTCTGCTTATTAATAATAAGCGGAAGGGTGGCTTAATACGCCTTTCCCTTTCCGCTAAGGCGATGTCGTTTTTTTAAAAATAGAAAAAAAGTTTATTCATTTCGCTTTTATTTCATTTTTATTTAGCGTTGCCGCACCAGTTCAGAAAGCGTAGCTATGTGATGTTGAAGTGATTTTATGATCACCATGCCCGTTACCCATGAATAATGGGGAAAACGGCATGGACATTATTTACAGCTTATTGAATAAGAGGCAATCCATGACGACCGCAACTCTTTTTTCCCGGCAGACCGGCAACCTTATTTCCCAGATTATTGATGCCAGTCAGGTTATTTCACTGACAGAGCCCAGCGTGATTACCATTAATAACGCCCGCGACTGGGCCACCGGTTATTCCCGCAGCGGTGACGACCTGTCGCTGGCGACCCAAGACGGCACCACCCTGCAATACCGTCACTTCTTCGCGGCCGGCAGCGCCGGTACCCTGGTATTTGATGACGGCAGCGGCCCGGCCACGCAGGCGGTGTTCAGCCATGATGCCGGCAGCAGCAGCCTGACGCCGGTGTTTAAGGCGTACCACGCGCCGGTTGAGGCCGCCGGCGCCGCGCGCAGCACCCAGGCGAGCGCCGCCGACATTAACGCCGTGGCTGATGTTGATGCGGCCGATACACCCACGATTACCATCAATACCTTTGCCGGTGACAACATCATCAACTACGCCGAAGGGCAGGTCGAGCAGGTGTTGAGCGGCACCACCACCGGCATTGAGGCCGGGCAGTCGCTGACGGTCGCCTTCAACAGCATAGTTTCCTTCTGGACGGAGGTGCAGGCCGACGGCAGCTGGCAGCTGACGCTTAACGCCGCGTCGATGTACGACCTGTTGCGCTACGGCTCCACCGAGATCACCGCGGAAAGCGCCAATGCGGCCGGGGAGGAAGCCACCGTCAGCGTGCCGTTCCAGGTGCTCAGCGACTGGCCCTCCGTGACCCTGAACGCCTTTGCCGGGGATAACGTCATCAGCGGCCCGGAAGATCAGGCGACCCAGATCCTGAGCGGCAGCACCAGCCGGGTAGAAGCCGGGCAGACGGTCACCCTGACGCTGAACGGCAACACCTACACCGCCACCGTGGATGCAGACGGCTACTGGCGCACCAGCGTGCCCGCCGCAGACGTGGCCGCGCTGCCGGACGGCGCGCAGCTGGTCGCCACCGTCACCAATGCGCTCGGCCGGGAAGCCGGGGACAGCGCCACCCTGACGGTCAACAGCAGCCTGCCGTCCCTGACCGTTGACCCGTTTGCCACCGACAATGTGCTGAGTGATGCCGAGGCGCAAAGCGCCCAGACGCTGAGCGGCACCACCACCGGCGTGGAGGCGGGGCAGGCCGTCACGGTCACACTGAACGAAATAACCTACAGCACCACCGTCGCGGCGGACGGCAGTTTCTCCCTTTCCGTGCCGTCTGCTGACCTGCTGGCGCTCTACAGCGGCCAGACCACGATCGCGGCCCGCGCCGCCAACCTGGCCGGGCAGGAGACCCAGGGCAGCGAGATCCTGACCGTGGACTTCGCCACCGCGCGGCTGGTGGTCGACCCGGTCGCGGGGGATAACTACATCAATGCCAGTGAATCCAGCTACCTGGTGCTGAGCGGCACAACGGTGGATGTACCGGCCGGGTCGTGGGTCGTCATCACCTTCAATGACCGCATCTTCCGCGCCGAAGTCGAAGCGGACGGCAGTTGGAGCACCTACGTCAGTGACCTGGTGGTGAACAGTTTCCCCGACGGCCAGTACCCCATCACCTTCAGCGCGCCGGGCAGTGCGCCGGTGACGCTGGATGTCGGGCTGTACATTGATAACCAGGCGCAGCTCAACGTGCAGATCGATACCCTGTTCGGTGACGACGTGCTGACCCCCGGTGAAACCTTGCAGGATCAGGTACTGACCGGCACCACCGGTATCACCGGCGCGGGCCAGACAATCAGCGCCGAGCTGGAAGGGGTCACCCACACCGGCAGCGTGGACAACGACGGCAACTGGACGATCACCGTGCCCGCCGCCGCCTTGCAGGCGCTGCAAAACCCTAATGGTTATGTGTATGTGCAGGCCGCGGATCTGGCCGGGAACAGCATCGCCGTGGGCAGGTCATTTGAGCTGGTCTTCAGCCCCGCCACCCTGACCATTGACCCGATCACCGGCGATAATATCCTGACAGCGGCCGAAACCGCGACGCCCCTGACAGTAAGCGGCGTGTCGTACCGGGTGCCGGAGGGCGTAACGATTACCGTAACGCTGAACGGCAAGGAGTACACCACCACCGCACCGGGTAATGACACCTGGAGCGTGCAGGTTCCGGCGGCCGATCTGGCGGGGCTGACGGACGGTGTCTACACCGTGACCGCCGGCACCATCAACATTGACCTCGAACCGGTCACCACCCAACAGGATCTGACGGTGGATCTTGCTCCCGCCCCGGCCTTCAGCGTAGACCCGGTCACCGGTGACGATATCCTCTACGTCGATGAAACCTCCGGTGAGATTGTGATAACAGGCCGTGCGCCGGTCAGCGCCGTGGGCGGGTCCGTCACCGTCACCGCATTTGACGACCCGGCTTACCGCTACACCGGCACCGTCGCGGCAGACGGCACCTGGCAGGTTACCGTGCCGGAATATAATTTCGGCGGCACATCGAATGGCGTCTATACGCTGGTGGCGGAACTCACCGCACCGGACGGCACCGTCACCACCACCACCCACGACATCACCATTAACGTGTGGCCCTTCAGCGGTGACTTCTACTTTGATGACTTTACCGGCGACAGCACATTGACGGCGGAAGAGCGCACGCAGGATCAGCTCTTCAGCGGCACCTTCGCGAGCGAGGAGAACGATGTCAGCGGGTTGGGGATCACCGTCTACATGCATGACAACGACGGCCAGACCTTTGCCTATACCGGCACCACGGACGGCAACGGCCGCTGGTCAGTCACCATTCCGGCCGCCGACCTGCAACAACTGAGCGAGGGCTGGAGTTACATGACGGCCACCGCCACAGACGCCGCAGGCAACGGTGCCTCCAGCTCCCGCGAAGCAGACTTCGCCGTATTGCCGGCAACCGGCGGCACCATCACCGTTAACCCGATCGCCGGGGACAATGTGCTGACGGCGGATGAAATCAGCGATGGGCTGACGATCAGCGGCAGCAGCACCTATATGGGGGAGCGGTATACGCAGATCGAGGTCGAGATAAACGGGACGCTCCGCATTTATGCCGATTATGAGTCCGACTGGTCAGTGACCTTCAGCCGGGAGTTTATCGCCACCCTGCCGGACGGCCCGCTGACAGTGACCGCCTCCGGGTATGACCTCAGCGGGAACCGGGTGACCACCACCGCCACCCTGGAGGTGAACCTGAGCGATGTGTCAACGCTGACCCTTGACCCGGTCACCGGCGACGATGTGATCTATGCCGATGAGGCGGACGGCGAGATTGTGATCACCGGCCGCGCGCCGTTAAGCACCCAGGGTGGCACCGTCACGGTCACTGCCTTTGACGACCCGGCTTATCGCTACACCGCGACGGTGGAGGAGGGCGGCACCTGGCAGGTCACCGTGCCGGCCGGGGCCTTCAGCGGCCGGGCCAACGGTGTCTATACGCTGGTGGCCGAACTCACCGCGCCGGACGGCACCGTCACCACCCTTAACCATGACGTCACCAGCAACCAGCTGCCGTTCAGCGGCGGTTTTGCGTTCTACGTTTTTGCCGGGGATGATGTGCTGAACGCCGAGGAACAGGCGCAGGATCAAATCCTGGAGGGGGAAGTCTTCAGCGACGACGGCGGTAATGTCGCGGGGCTGGCGGTGACTATCCAGATGACCACATTCGACGGCCAGCAATTCACCTACACCACCACCACCGGCGAGAATGGGTATTGGCAGGTGACCCTGCCGTCGTCTGATTTGGAGCAATTACGCAACGGCTGGGTAAACCTGGTCGGCACGGTGGCTGACGGCGCAGGCAATACCCTCAGCAATGAAAGCCAGTTCACGGTGCTGGCAGGCATCGGCTCCCTCACCATTGACCCGATCGCCGGGGATAACGTGCTGACTGTGGATGAGATTGGTAACGGGCTGGTGGTCAGCGGCAGCGGCGAATTCCTGGATATGCCGCTCTCCCTTGAGGTGACGATTAACGGCGTCTCCCAGGGGTTCTCTGATTACAGTTCTGACTGGTCAGTGACCTTTACCCCGCAACAGCTGGCCGGCTTCCCGGATGGCCCGCTGACCGTCACGGTCACGGCTTACGATATTGAATTCAACCTGATTACCGCGACCTCGACGTTGACGGTGGATCTGGGCGACCTGCAACCGCTGACCTTCAACCCCTTCGGCGGGGATGACAACTACCTGGATGAAGATGAGCTGGAGAGTGACCAGCTGCTCAGCGGCCAGGCGGGCAACCTCGCGGCAGGCAGTATCATCACGCTGACGCTGGGCAGCTTTACCTACCAGGCCGAGGTGCAGGCGGACCACAGCTGGAGCGTGCTGATCCCGTCTGCGGATCTGCAAACCCTGCCCAATGACGCCACCACCGACATCAGCGCCACGGTCACCGATGCTGACGGCAACCTGCTGGCGGCGGGCAGCCATACCTTCCTGCTCTACCGCACGCCGGGCGAGCTCAACATCGACACCCTGGCGGGGAACGGCATCCTGACGGCCGATGAGGCCACCGTGCCATTGGTTATCAGCGGCACCATCACCAACGGCCGGGTGGGCGCGGCAGTGACGGTGGACCTGAACGGCCACCTCTACCAGACCACGGTCACGGCCTCTGACGGCAGCTGGCAAGTGTCGGTGCCGGTGGAGGATCTGGCGCAGCTGGGCAACACCGAGTACTGGGTCTCGGCGACCTCCACCGATCTCAGCGGCAATCAGATAAACGGCCTGAACCTGCTGGTGGTCGATCTTTACGTGCCGGTGATCACCCTCGACCCGATCGCCGGGGATAACATCATCAACGCCGCCGAAGCGGCGGCGGGGGTGGTGCTCAGCGGCCAGAGTTCGGAAGCGGGCGGGGTGGTCAGCGTACAGCTCAACGGCGTGACTTATGAGGCCGGGGTTGATGAAGAGGGCAGCTGGCAGCTGGCCCTGCCGAACAGTGCCCTCGCCGGGCTGGAAGATGGCCGCTATACCCTGACCCTCAGCCAGACCGGTTTCAACGGCCAGACCACCACCGTCACGGAGTCGCTGCTGCTGGACGCCGACCCGGCCAACCGGCCGGTGTTGCGCATCCACACCATCTCCCACGATAACGTGCTCAACGGCGCGGAGCTTCAGAGCGACCAGATTATCACCGGCAGCTCGGAGAACGTGGAGAGCGGGCAGACGTTGAGCCTGAAAATCGGCGGCGTGACCTACACCACCCAGGTGCAGCCGGGCGGCGGCTGGTCGCTGATTGTCCCGGCGGAAGACCTGGCGGCGCTGGGTGACGGTGGCGAGACGCTGCGCGCCGGCGTCACCGATGCCTCCGGCAACCGCGCCACCGCCAGCCGTAACCTCACCATTAAAAGCGACCGTGACGGCCTGAGCATCGACCCGGTCACCGGCGACAACCTGATTAACGCTGCCGATGCAGAGGGCGCGATTACCCTGACCGGCCACACCGACGGCGTGCGGCATGGCGCCACGGTACGGCTGACGCTCAACGGTGAGCACTACACCGCCAAAGTCGGCAAAGACGGCAGCTGGTCGGCTAAGGTCCCGGCCGCCGATGTGGCGGCGCTGGAAGAGGGCAGCGCCACGCTCACCGCCTGCGTGAAAAGCGCCTGCGGCCAGATGTTGTATGCCAAAGCGGTGCTGACGGTGGACACCCGTGCGCCGGAGCTGACGTTGACCGCAGTCACCGGTGACAACCTCATCAGCCTTCAGGAGGCGCAGGCGGGCTTTGCGCTGACCGGCAGCGCCGGGATAGCGGCGGCCGGGCTGCTGGTGCTGGTAGTGCTCAACGGCGTGGAGTACCACGGCACAGTGCAGGCGGGCGGTGACTGGACGGTTGCCATCCCGGCCGGGACGCTGGCTGACCAACCGGCCGGGGATTACCCGCTGACGGTAAGCCTCACCGACACCGCAGGCAACCTCACCTCGTTGACCAGTGTCGTGACGCTGGAAGCCGCGCCGGACGCGGACGCCACAGAGACCGCCGCCCTGACGGTCACCAGCCAGACGGTGGCGGAGAGCGTTGACAGCACCCTGACCAGCGCGCTGGCGGTACCGGACACCTCAACTGACACGGCAGACGGCACCTACGCCATCGGCGGCCAGACGCTGACCTTGACGGAAAGCGGTGGCGAAGCCCTCGGCGGCAGCGGCGATGACACCATCCTGCTCAACACCCTGGACTTCCTGCACATCGACGGCGGCAGCGGCACCGACACGCTGCTGCTGGCGGGCAGCGACCAGCACCTCGACCTCACCGCGCTCGGGCTGAAGATTGAGAACATCGACATCTTCGACCTCGGCAACGGCAGCAACAGCCTGACGCTGGGGCTGCATGAGGCCGAAACGGTGCGGGATACGCCGGAAGAGAACCTGTTTATCCGCGGGCAAGACGGCAGCCAGCTGACGTTAGCGGGCGATAACACCTGGGAAACCAGTGGCCAGCGCGAAGTCGGCGGCCTGCTGTTTGATGTCTACCACGCCACCGGGCTGGAGAGTGCGGATCTGCTGGTACAGCAGGGCATTCTGGTGCAACAGGGGTAATTAAAAGAGGCGCCGGGGAATCCGGCGCCTTATTTGCCGGATATAGCCGGTTTTAAAAACGAGGCGTCTCTGGCCTTTTTCTTAAAAAGCGATTTTTTTATTCCTGATAGATTAAGAAATGATATTCAGATACCAACAGAAGAAAATATAAATAACCCGGTTTACCCTATTTTCCTGTTATTTTTCGGTTACACTGGGCACCTGACAATAGACCCTGAATCAATACGTTAATCCGCCCCAGTGGTGGATAAGCGCCCATCAGGGCAGGCTGTTATTTTAGTCGCGTGATTAATTAACCTTTTTATTCTTTTTTTGCCTTGCTGCACCAGCCTGGAAAGCGTAACGCCATGATCGTTGAGTCTTTATGGAATCGCCATGCGGTTTATTTCCATTCACCGGAATATACCGCAGGGCAATTATTCAGGATTATTAAACAAGAGGCAGTATATGACTACCACGCGTTCCTCCCGCTCTACCGGCAACCTTATTTCCTCTGCGTCCGATGAAAACGCCCTGAGTGCGCTGGCCGTGCAGGCAACCGCCGCCACCACTGACGTGCAGGCTGCTGTGACCCCGTCAATTACCGTTGACCCCTTTGCCGGAGACAATATCCTTACACCGTTTGAAGGCGATTTTATTCAAACCCGCGTCCTGAGCGGCACCACCACCGGCATTGCGGCCGGAAGTATAGTCACCCTCCGGCTCAGTAACTTTGTGGATATGGTCTCAGCCACGGTAGAGGCGGACGGCAGCTGGCGCACGGAACTTACGTCTTCAGAAATGGATACCCTGCTCAGGCAGGGGGCCGGCCCTGCGATTGAGGTGTCTGCCAGAACGGAAACAGGGGACGAGATCAGCGTCAGCGTGCCGATGACGTCCGACCGCGCCTGGCCCTCCTTGCTTGTGTATGCGTTTGCCGGTGACAACACCCTCAGCGGCCCGGAAGGCCAGGCCACCCAGATCCTGAGCGGCAGAACCCACCATGTGGAAGCGGGGCAGACGGTCACCCTGACGCTTAACGGCCACACCTACACCGCGATCGTGGGGGAGGACGGTTATTGGCAAACCACCGTCCCGGCGGCCGAGGTGGCTGCGTTACCTGACGGCGCAAAGATTATCGCTACCGTCAGCAACCTGGCCGGGCAGGAGGCGGGTTACACCAGCAAGTTGACGGTGGACAGCAGCCAGCCCTCTCTGTCCATTAATCCCTTTGCCACTGACCATGTGCTGAGTGATGCCGAAGCGCTGCGGCCGCAGATCCTGAGCGGCACCACCACCGGCATTGAGGCGGGACAGGTAGTCACCCTTACCCTGGATTATAAAACCTACAGCGCCACCGTCGCGGCAGACGGCAGCTTCGCCACCACGGTGCCGGCCGCCGATCTGCTGCAACTCTATAACGGCCAGACAGAGATTACCGCCAGCGCCGCTAACCTGGCCGGGCAGACCACCCACGGCAGTGAAATCCTGACGGTGGCTTATACCTCAAACAGGCTGACGGTAAACCCCATCGCCGGGGATAACTATGTCAACGTCGGTGAAGCAAATTTTCTGGTTATCAGCGGAACGGCACCCTCTCTTCCCGCCGGGTCGAGAGTCAGGGTTGAGTTTGCCGATAACAAGTTTGAAGGCGTAGTACAGCGAAATGGGGAATGGAGTATCGACGTTGATTATTATAAATTTTTCCGCCTTCCTGACGGCCAGTATAATTTCACCATTTCCGCACCGGGCAGCGCGCCGGTCACCCGGGAAGTGGGGCTCTATTTAAATCGCGAAAACTATTGGGTGAAGTCAGAGATCCCCTTTGGCGATGGCGTGCTGACGCCCGCAGAAGCAGCGCAGGGCCAGGTATTAACCGGCACTGCCTCAAAAGGCATGCTGCGGGTGGAGGTCAGCATTGGTAATGGGACATATCAGGGTACCGTGGACGCAGAAGGCCACTGGCGCGTGACCCTCACCCCGGAGGGATTGCAGGAGCTGATTGCCCATTGGGGAACCCAGGCAGGGCTCACGGTGGAAGCCTTTGATGTGGCCGAGAACCGTACCACGACGACCCATTCCGTCGACATCGTACCCGGTGAGATCAACCTGACCCTGAATCCGGTGACCGGGGATAATATCATCACGGCCGCGGAAGCGGCGGCAGGCATCACGCTCAGCGGCAGCGCCGACCCGGCTGCGGCGTGGCTGACGGTGACGGTGACGCTCAACGGCGTGGCCCATACCACTACCATCAACGAAGACGGCAGCTGGTCGGTGCCGATCCCCACGGTGGAGCTGATCAACTTACCGGATGGCATCGTCACCGCGACGGCCAGCGTGCCGGGTACGACCCCAGCCACACTCGACGTGAACGTAACGATTCAGGCCAGCCCCACGCCGGCATTTGACCTGCCGTTTGGTGACGGCGTATTGACGGCAGAGGAGGCGGCCACCGACCAGTTGCTCACCGGCACCACCGGCGTCTCCGGCAGCGGGCAGTCAGTGACCCTGACGCTGAACGGCAAAACCTATGCCGCTGCCGTCGATAATGACGGCCACTGGCAGGCCACGCTCCCGGCGGTGGATTTGCAGGCGCTGCCGGAGGGTGCTGCGGCGCTGTCAGTGCTGGCCACCGATGCGGCCGGTAACAGCGGCAGCGCGGCCACCACTGCCCAGGTGGATTTGGTTTTCGCCCCCATCAGCATCAACCCAGTGGCCGGTGACAACCTGATCAACTATGCGGAAGGCAAGGCGGGGATCACCCTGAGCGGTATGACGGACGGGTTGCCGGCCGGTACCGGGCTTACCCTGACTATACTCCAGCACCCGAGCGACGGCGGCATCCGGTATTATCACACCACCACCCGCGAAGACGGCAGCTGGTCGTATAAGATCTCGAGTGACGAGCTCTACGGATACTGGAATCGGGTGGACCAACAGACGCTGACGGTGAAAGCGCCGGACGGGCGGAGTGCCAGCATACAGATTGGCATGCATTACGACTCCGCCACGGCCCAGCTTGATACGCCGTTTGGCAACGAGGTGCTCAACGCGGAGAAGGCCGCCGTTGACCAGCTGCTCACCGGCACCACCGGCCTGCGCGGGCCGGGGCAGACGGCGACCGTCACGATGGAAGGCATCACCTACAACGGGACGGTTGATGAAGAGGGGAACTGGCAGCTGATCCTGCCGTCCTCTGCGTTGCAGGCGCTGGCCGGTAAAGATTTCACCACGCTTATCGTTACCGTGAGTGACATTGCCGGTAACACTGCGACCGAGGACCGGTATTTCGTCACCGTTGACCTGGTTGCGCCGACCCTGACGCTGGAGCCGGTCGCCGGGGATAACGTGATCACCTTCGCCGAGGCGGAAAAGGATATCACCCTCAGCGGCACCTCCTCCGAACCCTATGCGACAGTGACGATAACACTCGGTGGCCTGACCCTCACCACCGAGGCCGGGAGTAACGGCATCTGGCAGATCACCATCCCGGCGCATACCCTCAGCGGCCGCGACGGCAGCTTCCCGGATGGCACCTATCAGTTGGTGCTCACGGCAAACGACGACCACGGCAACACCACCACCACCACCCAGGATCTGCGCCTGGAGGTGGAATCCACCGTCCGCCCGGTGCTGCGCATCCATAACATCTCCGGGGATAACCTGATCAATGGCGCGGAACTCCAGAGCGACCAGGTCATCACCGGCAGCTCAGAGAACGTGGAGAGCGGGCAGACGCTGAGCCTGAAAATCGGCAGCGTGACCTACACCACCCAGGTACAGCCGGGCGGCGGCTGGTCGCTGATTGTCCCGGCCGCCGATCTGGCGGCGCTGGGCGATGGCGGGTTGACGCTGCGCGCCAGCGTCATGGACGCGGCCGGCCACCGCGCCACCGCCAGCCGCAACCTCAACATCAAAAGTGACCGTGACGGCCTGAGCATCGACCCGGTCACCGGCGACAACCTGATCAACGGTGACGAAGCGGGCGGCGCGATCATCCTGACCGGCCACACCGACGGCGTGCAGCATGGGGCGACAGTACAACTGACGCTGAACAGCAAACACTACACCGCCACCGTGGGGGAAGACGGCAACTGGTCGGCGATACTCCCGGCGGCCGATGTGGCAGCACTGAAAGCGGGCAGCGCCACGCTGACCGCCTGCGTGAAAAGCGCCGGCGGCCAGATGCTCTACGCCAAAGCGGTATTGACGGTGGACACCACCGCCCCTGAACTGGCATTTAACCCAGCTACCGGCGACAACCGGATAAGCCAGCAGGAGGTGCAGGCGGGCTTCTCCCTGACCGGCAGCGCCGGGATGGCCGCCGCCGGGCTGCTGGTGCTGGTGGTGCTTAACGGCGTGGAGTATCACGGTAAGGTGCAGGCGAGCGGTGACTGGTCGGTGGCGATCCCGCCTGAGGCACTGGCCGACCAACCGGCCGGTGACTACCCGCTGACGGTGAGCCTCACGGACGTGGCCGGGAACCTGACCACGGTGACCAGTGCGATCACGCTGGACGCGGCACCGGATACCGATAGCGCCGAACAGCTTTCCGCCCTGACGGTCACCAGCCAGGCGGTGGCGGCAGATAACGCCGACAGCACCCTGACCAGCGCGCTGGTCACGCCGGAGGCGGCCGCTGCGGAGACCCCGGCCGGGCACGGCACCTACACCATCGGCGGGCAGACGCTGACCCTGACGGAACCGGGCGGTGAAGCCCTCGGCGGCAGCGGCAATGACACCATTGTGTTGCACACCCTGGACTTCCTGCACATCGACGGCGGCAGCGGCACCGACACGCTGTTGCTGGCGGGCAGCGACCAGCATCTGGACCTCACCGCGCTCGGGCTGAAGATAGAGAACATCGATATCTTTGACCTCGGTAACGGCCACAACAGTCTGACGCTGGGCCTGCACGAGGCCGAAACGGTGCGGGATACGCCGGAAGAGAACCTGTTTATCCGCGGGACGGACGGCAGCCAGCTTGTGCTCACCGGCGATAACACCTGGGAGACACACGGCCAGCGTGAGGTCGGCGGCCTGACATTTGACGTTTACCACGCCACCGGGCTGGAAAACGCCGATGCGCTGGGCGACCTGCTGGTGCAGCACGGTATTCAGGTGCAGCAGGTGTAACCCAAAACAGCCTGTTATTTATATCAGGGGCCGCTATTGTGGCCCTTTTTTATTGCCGCTTCGCTGTTTATTCTTTTAAACAGCAGATGAAATGACGGTTTATTTTGTACGCCGTTAATAGGCGCTGGGTTATTTGCGATTCAGCTCCCATAATGAATAAAATCGCCGGGCGGAAGTTGCAGGCTATTTAATCTGCCAGGAAATAAGCCTATTATTTAACCTGATTTTAACAATAGCTAAATTTGTTAAAACCGGGGCGGGTGACAATGCCAGGCGCGGGGCGGCCTGTAACGCCCTGTTTTTGTATGTAACCCCCCATCTCTTTGAGCATAAAGGTTATTTCTGCCCGGCGTGTGCAGTGAAAAACAGAACAGATAAGCAGGGCTGAAAAGGAAATTCAACGCGGTGGTTATTTAAAAAACATTGCTTATCAATACACAGGAATAATGCACAGGAAAATAACCGTTTTCATAGGGTGATTTTTTATTCAGGTTCGCTCATTAAAAAGAGGTACGCCTTGCCGGGCAGGGTGTACAGATAATTTTCCATCTTCTTTTTGCCTCCGAATGAAATAAGCGGGGGCGTTCAGGATGGAATGTAGTCGGTTTTTTTAAATAAGAGGCAGCCTATGAAAAATAACCCAGAACTTTCCCGTTATTCCGGCGCGTCAGACATGAGCCGCGCCGGGGTGGTGGCCGCCACCGCGAGCAGCGCGCTGGCCGTCCCGGTGCTGGCCATCAACCCGCTGGTGCCGGACAACGTCATTAACTTTGCCGAAGCTGAACAGGATATTGTTGTCAGCGGCACCTCCTCGCTGGAGAGCGCGCTGGTCACCGTAACCCTCGGCAGCCAGACCTTTACCGCCCAGACCGGGGCCGGGGGCGACTGGCAGTTCACCATCCCGGCGCATACCCTCAGCGCCCGTGACGGCAGCTTCCCGGACGGCACCTACCCGCTGGTTGCCGAAGCCGCGGATGGCGACGGCAACCCTGTTTCCGCCACACGGGAACTGCGGATCAACGCCGACCCCGCCTCACTCCCCTCGTTAAGCGGCGGGCTGGACAATATCCTGACGGGTGCGGAGCACCAGGTCGCGCAGGCGATTTACGGCACTGCCCAGAACGTGGAAGCCGGGCAGGTGGTGACCGTCAGCCTGAATGAAAAAAGCTACACCGCCGTGGTGCAGGCCGACGGCAGCTGGAGCCTGATTATCCCGGCGGCGGACATCGCCGCGCTGCCCAACGGGGCCAATATCCTGCTGGCCGACGTCACTGACAGCGCCGGTAACCCGGCGGAAACGGTGATCAACCGTTTTGCGGTGGAAGACTCGCTGGACGGCATCGCCATCGACACCCTTGCCGGGGATAACCGCCTCAATGCGCAGGAGGCGCAAAGCGATCTGACAGTGCAGGGGGCCTCCAGCAATCTGGCGCAGGGCACGCCCGTGACCCTGACGCTGAACGGCCAGAGCTACAGCGGCACCGTGGCGGCTGATGGCCGCTGGCAGGCCACCGTGCCCGCCGCCGACCTTCAGGCGTTGTCCGATGGGCCGGTCACGGCAGAAGTCACCACCGTTAACGCCGCCGGTGACCCGCTGACGGACAGCCTGACCCTGGGCGTCTACGCCGGTGCGCTGCCGCAGATCTCTATCGATTTCCCCATTTCAATCAACGCTGAGCGCGCCCAGCAGGATCAGGTCCTGTCCGGCACCGCCCAAGTCAACGGGCTTAACCCGGTTGTCAGCGTCACCCTCGACGGCCAGACCTACCAGGGGCCGGTGGGCAGCGACGGCACCTGGCGCGTCACGCTGCCTGCCGGTGTCCTGCAAACCCTGAATGACGGCAACTACCCGCTGACCGCCACCGTGACCGATATGGCGGGCAACAGCCGCAGCGCCACCAGCCAGCTGGAGGTGGATGTCACCGCGCCAACGCTGACCTTCGACCCGGTCACCGGGGACGACACGCTGGACCGCGCGGAGCTGCTGGCGGGCATCACCCTTACCGGCCACAGTGACGAACTGGGCACCAGTGTCTTCGTTACCTTCAACGGCAATAACTATTATGGCTCTGTGGACGGCGACGGGCTGTGGAACGTGGTGCTCTCCCCGGCGGCGCTGAACGGCCTCGCGCCGGGCAGCTATACCGTGACGGCCAGGGTGGGCGATGGGTTCCTTAATGAAACCCTCGTGAGCCGTGAAATCACCGTTGCAGAGACCGACCTGCCGCGGCTGATCATTGACCCGTTCACCGGTGACAGCGAGCTGAACAGCGCCGAACGCGGCGTGGCGCAGGAGCTGACCGGCACCACCACCAACGTGGAGGCGGGGCAGACCATCACCGTCACCTTTAACGACAACACCTACACCACCACGGTGGAGGCGGACGGCAGCTGGCGGCTGATTGTGCCGCAGGCCGACCTGGCTGAACTGGGTGTGGTGCGCCCGCGCTATGACCTCACCGCCACTGTCAGCAACGCCGGGGGCGAGAGCGTCACCGCCACCGAAGAGGTGACGGTGGTCACCGGCCGCACGGCAGTGGCCATCGGGATTGTGGCCGGGGATAACCAGCTCGACACCGCCGAAGCCGCCAACAACCTGACGGTCAGCGGCGTGGTGATCGGCGTGCCGGCGGACAACACCGTCACCGTGACGCTGGGCGGCCAGAGCTACACCGCGCTGGTGCAGAGTGATAACACCTGGAGCCTGCAAATCCCGGCCGGGGATCTGGCTGACCTGACCAGCGGCGTCTACACCGTTACCGCCGACGCGCTGGACACCAACACCGTGCCGGTCAGTGACACGCTCACCCTGAGGGTCGCGTTCGATGACTTCCGCCTTGATCCGCTGACCGAAGACAACATCCTGACTGCGGAGGAAACAGCCAACGACGTCGTCATCAGCGGCCATGCGCCGGTGAGCGCGGCGGGCGGCACCGTTGCCGTCACCGCCTTTGAGGACCCGGCCTACCGCTACACCGGCACCGTGGCGGCTGACGGCACCTGGCAGGTGACCGTACCGGCGGGCAGTTTCAGCGGCGTCACTAATGGCGTCTATACCCTGGCGGCAGAACTCACCGCCCCGGACGGCACGCTCACCACCGCCAGCCACAACGTCACCTTTAACACGCAGCCCTTCAGCGGCGGCTTCGTGTTTTACCCCTTTGCCGGGGATGATGTGGTCGATGCCGGGGAGCAGGCGCAGGATCAGATCCTCGACGGCACCTTCTTCCTGGACGACAGCCCCACGGGTGAGGGCGTGGCCGGGCTGGCGGTGACGATCCGGATGACCTCGTTTGACGGCCAGAGCTTTATCTACACCACCACCACCGGCATCGGCGGCTACTGGCAGGTCACGGTTCCGGCGGCCGATCTGGCCCAGTTGCCTGACGGCCGGGTTGACCTCGCCGGCAGCGTCACGGACGGCGCGGGCAACACTATCAGCAATGAAAATGTCTTTGTGGTGCTGGCCGACCCCGGCACCCTCACCATTGACCCGATCGCCGGGGATAACGTGCTGACGCCGGAGGAAGCCGCCGCCGGGCTGGTCATCAGCGGCAGCAGCCACTTTATGGCGATGCCGCTGGATGTGCAGGTGACGATCAACGGCGTGACCCACAGCTTCTCTGATTACAGTGAAGACTGGGCCGTGACCTTCACCCCGCAGGAGCTGGCCGGGCTGCCCGATGGCCCGCTCACCGTCACCGTCACCGCCTACGATCTGGCCGGTAACCTGATCACCGCCACCGCGCCGCTCGCTGTCGAACTGGGCGACCTGCAACCGCTGACCTTCGACCCGTTCGGCGGCAGCGACAACTATCTGGATGAAGATGAGCTGGAGAGCGATCAGCTGCTCAGCGGCCGGGCGGAAAACAGCCCGGCGGGCAGCATCGTGACCCTGACGCTGGGCGGCTTTACCTATCAGGCAGAGGTGCAGGCGGACCACAGCTGGAGCGTGCTGATCCCATCTGCGGATCTGAAAACCCTGCCGAATGACCCGACCACCGACATCCTCGGCAGCATCACCGACGCGGGCGGCAACCTGCTGGCGGTGGGCAGCCACAGCTTCCTGCTCTACCGCACGCCGGGGCAGCTTAACATCGATACCCTGGCCGGTGACGGTACCCTGACCGCTGACGAGGCCAACGCCCCGCTGGTGATTAGCGGCACCATTACCAACGGGCAGGTGGGGGCGGCAGTGACCGTTGACCTGAACGGCCACCTCTACCAGACCACGGTCACGGCCTCTGACGGCAGCTGGAGCGTGACGGTGCCGGTGGCGGATCTGGCGCTGCTGGGCAACACCGACTACTGGGTCTCGGCGACCTCCACCGATCTCAGCGGCAATCAGATAAACGGCCTGAACCTGCTGACGGTGGATCTCTCCGCGCCGGTCATCACCCTCGACCCGATCGCCGGGGATAACATCATCAACGCCGCCGAGGCGGCCGCCGGGGTGGCGATCAGCGGCCAAAGCTCCGAAGCGGGCGGCACGGTCAACCTGTTGCTTAACGGCGTAACGTACCACGCTGCGGTCAATGACGAGGGCCAGTGGCAGGTCACGCTGCCGCGCAGCACGCTGGCCGGGCTTGATGACGGCCGCTATACGCTGACCCTCAGCCAGACCGGCCCCAACGGCCAGACCACCACCCTCACCGAGTCCCTGCTGCTGGACGCCGACCCGGCCAACCGGCCGGTGCTGCGCATCCATAAAATCTCCGGGGATAACGTGCTGAACGGCGCAGAGATCCAGAGCGACCAGATTATCTCCGGCAGCTCGGAGAATGTGGAAAGCGGGCAGACGCTGAGCCTGAAAGTGGGCGGCGTCACCTACACCACCCAGGTGCAGGCGGGCGGCGTCTGGTCGCTGATTGTCCCGGCGGAAGACCTGGCGGCGCTGGGCAACGGCGGTGAAACATTGCGCGCCAGCGTCACGGATACCTCCGGTAACCGCGCCACCGCCAGCCGCACCATCAGCCTCCACAGCCACCGCGACGGCCTGAGCATCGACCCGGTTACCGGTGACAACCTGATCAACGCCACGGAGGCCGGCGGTGCCATCACCCTCACCGGCCATACCGACGGCGTGCCGCGCGGGGCGACGGTGCATTTAACCCTCAATGGTGAACACTACACCGCCAAAGTCGGCCGGGACGGCAGCTGGTCAGCGACCCTCCCGGCGGCGGATGTGGCGGCGCTGGAGGAGGGATGCAACACGCTGAAAGCGAGCGTCAGAGGCGCGGGCTGGCAACGCCTGCACGCCAAAGCGGTGCTGACGGTGGACACCACCGCGCCGGAGCTGGCGTTTAACCCGGTCTCCGGCGATAACCGGATAAGCCACCAGGAGGCGCAGGCGGGCTTTGCGCTGACCGGCAGCGCCGGGATTGCGGCGGCCGGGCTGCTGGTGCTGGTGGTGCTCAACGGCGTGGAGTATCACGCCACGGTGCAGGAGGCGGGGAACTGGGCGGTCGCGATCCCGGCGGAGGCGCTGGCGGAGCAACCGGCCGGGGACTACGCGCTGACAGTGAGCCTGACGGATGTCGCCGGAAACCTGGCCTCGATGACCCATACCGTGACGCTGGAGGCGGCCCCGGATGCCGCTGACAGCGAAGCCGCACGGGCCGTCGCCGGGCAGGCCACCGCAGACAGCGCCGACAGCACCCTGACCACTGCGCTGGTGACGCCGGAGGCAGCGGCAACGGACACGGCAGACGGGACGTACGCCATCGGCGGCCAGACGCTGACCCTGGCGGAGAGCGGCGGCGAAGCGGTGGGCGGCAGCGGCAATGACACCATCCTGCTGAACACGCTGGACTTCCTGCATATCGACGGCGGCAGCGGCACGGATACCCTGTTGCTGGCCGGGACGGATCAGCATCTGGATCTCACCGCGCTCGGGCTGAAGATCGAAAACATCGACATCTTCGACCTCGGCAACGGCAGCAACAGCCTGACGCTGGGGCTGCACGAGATGGAAAGCGTGCGCGACCAGCCGGAAGAGAGCCTGTTTATCCGTGGCGCAGACGGCAGCCGCCTGATGCTTACCGGCGATAACACCTGGGAAACCCACGGCCAGCGCGAGGCAGGCGGCCTGACCTTTGACGTCTACCACGCCACCGGGCTGGAAAGCGCCGAGGCGCTGGGGGATTTGCTGGTACAGCACGGTATTCAGGTGCAGCAGGTATAACAGGCGATTGATTTAACAAAAACAGGTGGCCTGAACCCCTGAAATAAGTGAACGAGGCCGGGGCAACCCGGCCTTATTTATCGGGTTGATTAACCGGCAATCGGAATAACGGCCATAATAGCGCCCTAAAAAGGATAAAATATTCTAATGATTTCTTTGTTATTTTAATGATGCGGCTTTTTATTTTATTCGGCCTTATATGGACGAATATGCGGGCGTTCCCGGAAAAAGGAGAAATATCAAAAAGTCACTGATAACGTTTATTTCCATCCGGTTATTTCTTTTGGTTATGCCGTGTTTACGTAACACGTTTCAGGACTTTTCTTAGATCAATCCCGGTGGGTTTTTCCCATAGACTTCCTGTCAGGCCGGAATATCCGGCCCTTTTATTTTTCTAAAAAACAGTGTTTATCGGTTATTACGATAACCTCAGGCCCTTTTTTGCTTTTTTTGCCCGGCGTTTTATGACGGTATTTCACCAGACTGGAAAACACAGAGAGCCGCCGCAGACGGGGGCTTTTGGATTAATGCACGTTGAGCTGTGGCTCTGCTCCAGGGGCACCCGGCATCAGCGCGTGATGACGATTCCTACAAGAGGCCGTTTATGGCAACCGCAACCTACAACTCCCGTAACGCCGGCAGCCTTATCGCCCCGCTGGCCGCCAGTGACCTGATCATCGACCCCCTCTCCGGTGATAATGCCCTCAATGCCGCCGAAGCAGCACAACCGCTGGTCATCAGCGGCACCACCACCCAGACCGCGCCCGACAGCAGCGTCACGGTGCTGCTGAATGACGTCCCTTACAGCGCCGCGGTGAACGCGGACGGCACCTGGCGCGCCACGGTGCCGGTGGAGGCGGTCAGCGCCTTGCCGGACGGCCCCCAGCCGGTGGTGGCGACCATCACCCTGGCGGACGGCAGCACCCAGCGCACGGAGGCCACGCTGGCCGTGCACGTCACCAACCTGCCGCAGGCGGTGCTGAACCCGCCCGCCACCCTTAACCTGGCGCAGACGCAAAGCGACCAGACGCTGACCGGCAGCACCGGCGTCAGCGGTGACGGCCAGAGCGTGGTGGTTGCGCTGAACGGCCAGACTTACCGCGGGGAGGTGGCGGCCGACGGCAGCTGGAGCGTGACGCTGCCGTCCGGCGCGTTGCAGGCGCTGGCGGAGGGCAGCTACCCGGTGAACGTGACGGTGACCGATGCCGCCGGTAACCTCAGCACCACCGGCGGCAGCCTGGCGCTGGACATCACCGCGCCGCAACTGGCCATCGACCCGGTCACCGGGGATAACCTGCTGAACCAGCGCGATGTGCAGAACGGCATTACCGTCACCGGCCAGTCCGGTGAGGCGGGCAGCACGGTCACGGTGGACTTTAACAACCAGGCTTATACCGCCACGGTGGCCGCAGACGGCACCTGGCGGGTGGCGGTGCCCGCGGCTGACCTGGCCGGCCTGACCGGTGATTATGCCCTGACCGCCACCACCACCGACAGCGCAGGCAACCCGGCCACCGCCCGCCAGACCGTAACGGTGGACAACAGCAACCTGCCGCAACTGGCGATTACCCCGTTCACCGGCGACAACCAGCTCGACAGCGCAGAGCGCGGCGTGGCGCAGGAGCTGAACGGCACCACCACCAACGTGGAAGCCGGGCAGGTGGTGACCGTGACGCTGAATAACCACACCTACCTGGCACCGGTGCAGGCGGACGGCAGCTGGCACCTGATCGTGCCGCAGGCGGATATGTCCCTGTTGCCCACCGGCGCCCTCACGCTCAGTGCCGGCGTGGCGGATGCGGCGGGGAACACCGCCAGCACGCGGGAAACCCTGACGGTGGTGAGCGGCGGGCAGACGGTGGCGATCGACACCCTGGCGGGGGACAATATCCTCAATGCGGCCGAGGCCACCACCGACCTCACCCTCAGCGGCGTGGCGCAGGGGCTGGCGGCCGGTAATACCGTGACGGTCACGCTCAATGGCGTCACTTACACCACCACCCTGACCAGCAACGCCACCATCAACGGCGGCACCACCTGGCGCGCCACCGTCCCGGCGGCCGACCTGGCCGCGCTGGAGGACGGCAGCTACAGCGTGACCGCCGAGGTGCGTAACAGCAGCGGTGGCCTGATCACCTCCACGCAGGATCTGCTGGTGGTGATCAACACCCAGCCGGAGTTGCTGAATAATACGCCGTTCGGCGACGGCTACCTGAACGTGGCCGAAGCGGCCGCCGGGCAGACGCTCTCCGGCTATACCGGCGTCACCGGGGCAGGGCAGAGCGTCACGGTCTCGCTCTCCGGCCGGAACTTTACCGCCACGGTGGAGGAGAGCGGCCTCTGGCGCGCCGCCATCCCGGCGGAGGTGTTGCAGGCGCTGCCCAGCGGGCTGGTTACCTACACCGTCACCGCCAGTGACATCGCCGGGAATACGGTGTCCGGCCCCGGTGCCTTCACCGTGGACTTCACCCCGCCGGGCGTGCACATCAGCCCGCTGACCGCGGACAACATCGTCAATACGGAAGAAGCCGCCAGGGCGCTGACCCTGCAAGGCACCTCCGCCGATGTGCCGATCAACACCACCCTGGGGGCGGCCGTGGTGGTGACGCTGAACGGCGAAACCTACACCACCACCGTGACCGAGGACGGCATCTGGACGATCCCGCTGCCGCGCGGCGCGCTGGCCGGCCTGCCGGACGGCAGTTACCCGATCACCGCCACCATCATTGATGACGCCGGTAACAGCACCTCCGTCACCGGCGCGGTCACGCTGGCCGCCGGGCCGCTCAGCACCCCGGTGATCACCTTCGATGCCTTCGCCGGGGACAATGTGCTCAACAGTGCCGAGCAGAACACCGCCCAGACGCTGAGCGGCCACGCCGACCATGTGGAGGCCGGGCTGCTCGTCACCCTGTCGTTGAACGGCCGCACCTATACTGCGGCGGTGCAGCCGGACGGCAGCTGGAGCACCGCCATCCCGGCCAATGACCTGCGCCTGCTCAGTGACGGCAGCCTGACCGTCAACGCCGCCGTCACCAACAGCGCGGGCAACAGCGCCACCGCCAGCGACACCCTGACGGTTGACCTCAACCGGGGCGGCATCAGCGTGAACCCGCTGGCCGGGGACGGGATGCTGAACGTCGCTGAACAGGCCGCCGGGCTGACCCTCAGCGGCACCACCGCCGGGGTGCCGGAGGGCAGCACCGTGACGGTTATCCTTAACGGCCAGAACTACACCACGCAGACCGACGGGCTGGGCCTCTGGACGCTGACCCTTCCCCCGGAGGCGCTGGCCGGGCTGCCGGACGGCCGCCAGACGGTCAACATCAGCACCCTTGACGCCGACGGCGACCCGGTCTTTACCACCGCGCCGCTTAACGTCTACCTGCACAGCCTGCCGCACCCGACGCTGGATACGCCGTTTGTGGATGGGCGGCTCAATGCCGCCGAGGTGCAGGCCCCGCAGACCCTCACCGGCCACACCGGCCTGACCGGCCCAGGGCAGAGCGTGAGCCTGGCGCTGGGCGGGCTTATCTACACCGGCACGGTGGATGAGAGCGGCGTCTGGCAACTGACCCTGCCGCCCTCTGCGTTCCGCGGGCTGGCGGAAGGCACCACCGCGCTGGATGTGGTGGTGAGCGATCTGGCGGGCAACACCGCGCTTGTCAGCGGGAATGTGCAGGTGGATTTCACCGCGCCGACGCTGGTGGTCAACACCATTGCCGGTGACAACATCGCCAACGCGCGCGAAATGGCGGCGGGCGTCTCCTTAAGCGGCAGCGGCTCGGAAGTGGGCGGCGTAGTGAACGTGACGGTGCTGTTCAACAACATTACCTATGAGGCCACGGTGCGGCCGGGCGGCGGCTGGAGCCTGCGCCTGCCGCCGGGCGCGCTGGTTAACCTGCCGGACGGCCGCTACGACCTCCAGGTGAGCCTGACGGATGCGGCGGGCAATACCGCCACGGAGACCCGGGCCCTGGTGCTGGACGGCAACGCCGCCACCCTGCCGCGCCTGCGGATCGACACCGTCTCCGGGGATAACCGGCTGCACGGGGCTGACCTGTTCAGTGACCAGATCATCACCGGCTCAGCGGACAACGTGGAAACCGGCCAGCGCGTGCAGCTGAAAATCGGCGCGAATACCTACACCACGGTGATTCAGGCGGGTGGGATCTGGTCGGTGACCCTGCCGGCGGAGGATCTGGCGGACCTGAACAGCGGGCGTGTCACCCTGCTCGGGCGCGTGACCGATGCCGCCGGTAACACGGCCACCGCCACCCGCTTTGTGAACGTCAACACTGACCGCGCCGGGCTGAGCATCGATCCGGTCACCGGCGACAACCTGATCAATGCGGCCGAGGCGGGCGCAGCGATTACCCTGAGCGGCCACGCCCTCGGGGTCGCCACCGGTACCGTGGTCAACCTGACGCTGAACGGCCACCGCTACACCGCCAGGGTGGACGCAGAGGGCCACTGGGCGACGGAAATCCCGGCGGCCGATGCGGCGCAGTTCCCTGACGGCATTCTGTCGCTGGTGGCCCGTTCGTCCAGCCTCAGCAGCGGGCAGCTCTACGCCAGCGCCGCGCTGGGTGTGGCAGTGAACACGCTGCCGGCACCCACGGTAAACACGCTGTTTGCCGATGGCCTGCTGGGCCAGGCGGACGCGGCGCAGCCGCTGGGGCAGAGTATCGCCGGGAACACCGGCATAACGGGTAACGGGCAGACGGTGGTGGTCAGTTTGAACGGCCAGCAGATCGCCGCGGTGGTGGAGGCCACCGGGGCCTGGAGCGCCACGCTGCCTGCCGCCTGGCTCACCGCCTTGCCGGACGGGCAGCACAGCGTGACCGTCACGGCCACCGATGCCGCCGGTAACCAGGCGCAGGCCGAAGGCAGCTTCCAGGTGGACTTCACGCCACCGGCGCTGACGCTGGACCCGCTCTCAGGCGATAACGTGCTGCTTAACAGCGACACCAACACCACCATTTCCGGCACCGCCGACCTGGACGCCGTGGGCCAGAAAGCGGTGGTCACGTTGTTTGGCGTGCCGTACCAGGCGGAAGTGCTGTGGGACGGCAGCTGGGCGCTCTACCTCAGCGGCCTGAACCAGATGCCGAACGGCATCTACCCGATCACCGTCAGCGTCGCTGATGCCGCCGGTAACGTCAGCACGCTGGAACAGGAGATCGAGGTGGCGCGCAACCTCGACATCGCCATCACCCGGAATGCGCTGACCGGGGATAATGTGCTGGATGCCGCAGAAGTGCAGGTGGACCAGGTCATCACCGGCAGCACCGTGGGCGTGGAAGCGGGGCAGACCCTGACGCTGCGCTTTAACGGCGTCAATTACACCACCACCGTGGCCTCCGGCGGGGAGTGGCGCGTGGCGATCCCGCAGTCCGCGCTGGCCGGGCTGGAAAACGGCGAGCGGATCGTCATTGAGGCGCGGGTTACCGATATCCACGGCAACCCGGCGGTGCAGAGCCAGGCCGCCACGGTCAACCTTGAACAGGGGGGGCTGGCCTTTAACCCGGTAGCCGGGGACAACACCCTGAATGCTGAAGAAGCCGCTGGGGCCGTGGTGCTCAGCGGCGTCACCGCCAGGGTCGCTGAGGGGGAAACGCTGTCGCTGGCGCTGGACGGCCACGCCTACAGCACCACCGTGGCGGCGGACGGCAGCTGGCGTTTCACCGTGCCCGCCGCGGATGTGGCGCTGCTGCCGGATGGCCAGGTGCCGCTGACCGCCTCGGTCACCGACGTGGACGGCACGCCGATCACCCAGACCATCGACCTCGGCGTGCACATCACCACGCTGCCCGCGCCGACCCTCAATACCCCGTTTGCTGACGGCGCACTGGGCGCGGCGGAAGCCGCAGTGGGGCAGGCGCTCTCCGGCACCACCGGCATCAGCGGTGACGGCCAGCAGGTCAGCGTGGCGGTGGGCGAAAACCGCTACAACGCCATCGTGAACAGCAGCGGCAACTGGACGGTGACGATCCCGGCGGCCGATCTCCAGGCCTTGCCGGAAGGGCGCGCCACCGTCACGGTGACGGCGCAGGATGCGGCAGGCAACAGCCGTGCGGTGTCCGGCACCTTTACCGTGGACTTCACCGCGCCGGAACTTCAGCTTAACCCGGTCACCGGCGACAACCTGATCACCGCGCGCGACGTGCAGAACGGCTTTGCCGTCACCGGCAGCACCACTGCCGCCGCGGCCGGGCTGCTGGTGGCGGTGGTGCTCAACAGCGTCAGCTACCATGCCACGGTACAGGAGAACGGCAACTGGTCGGCGGCAATCCCGGCGCGGGCGCTGGCCGGGCAGCCGAACGGGGAGTACCCGCTGACGGCCAGCCTCACCGACGCGGCGGGCAACGTCACCACGCTCACCAGCCACATCACCCTCGGCACCGCGCCTGCGCCGGCGGCAACAGAGAGCACGGCGGCCCCGGAAGCGGCAACCGTGGCGGCGGCCGGCCATGAGGCCGCGGTGGCCGATCACGCAGGCAGCACGCTGAGTGCCGCGCCTGCCGCTGCTGAGGCGTCCCCGGCGGAGACGGCCTATTCCATCGGCGGGCAGGTTATTGATGTCACCACGCCCGGCAGTGATGTGCAGGGCGGCAGCGGCAATGACCTCTTTACGCTGCACACCACGGAGATCCAGCACCTGGACGGCGGCAGCGGCCTCGACACGCTGCTGCTGGCGGGCACCGATCAGCATCTGGACCTGTCAGCACTCGGGCTGAGTGTGGCGCATATCGAGATCATTGACCTGGGCGAAAGCGGCACCAACAGCCTGCGGCTTGATGAGCGGAGCGCGCAAACCCTGACGGACCAGCCGGACGACAACCTGTTGGTGCGCGGGGCGGCGGGCAGCCAGCTCACGCTGGCAGGCGGCGGCGATGTCTGGGCGGCTGACGGCCAGCGGGTGGTGGACGGCCTGACGTTTGACGTCTACCACAACGGGGCGCTGGAGAGCGGTAATACCCTGGGGGATGTGCTGGTGCAGCACGGTATTCAGGTGCAACAGGCCTGAGTGACACCGCAACGACGCCAAGCCGGGGAAACCCGGCTTTTTTATGCCCGGCGGGCGGGCGGCAAAAGCGGCCCAGCCAAGGCCGGAAAGGCCATAAAAAAAGATAACCAAAACCGATAAATCAATGCCCTGGGCACCCCGCCCGGCCAATGCAGCGCGCGCTGCAAATACGATTCAGTCCGCACAAAAGATAAATTTTCCTGATGTGTCGTGTGCGTGGCTTCAAAAATGATAAAAGTTGTGTTTATTATGTGTGACTTAAGTTAAATTGTGATTCATTGAGTTAAATTTGTTTTAAATCAGCAGATTATTTGGATTATTTATTGTTATAAACCGGTTTATCTGTCTTGATTTTGTAAAAATACCGTTCTGTAATAAATATTTTTTATCCCTTTGATAGATTTTTTTTCAAGCAGACACGGCTTTTGCCACATATACCTAGAGAGCCACTGATTTAAAAAAGTGCTGCTTATCAATAATCAGGGTAACGATAGCTATTTTTGTTTCTATTGCTGTTTTCTTTTTTCCTTGTGCTGTTGCCACACCAGATTGAAAAAAATGAAGCCACGGAATTCCAGGGCTTTTAGTTAATTTCCCCTACTGCATCTCTGCTGCTCAGGACGGGCCTGTCTGTGCCAGGCGTCTGTTATGAAAGGTAAAAGTTTGCCGTCATGGGATTTTTTACGACGATTTGGAGAAGAGGCAGCATATGGCAACCGCAGATATCCTTTCCCGCACTTCCGGCGACGTGATTACCCAGGTCGCAGACGGCACCCAAACCCATTCCCTGACTGAACCCAGCGTAGTGCGCGTGAACGGCTCACGTACGCTGGTGGCCCGTTATGAGCGCGTCGGCAACGACCTGATCCTGCATATGCAGGATGGCTCAACGGTCACCTACCGCAGCTTCTTCCTGACCAATGCGGAAGGGCTGCACAGCGAACTGGTGTTTGATGACGGTATCGGCGTGCTTGACCATGCGGTCTTTGCCGAGGGCGTGGCGACAGCGGCACCCACTGCCGTGGTGCCGACGTTCGCGGCGCTGGATACGATTGGGCCGCTGATTGCCACCGGCTCCGCCTTTGCCTTGTCACCGCTGGCGCTGGCCGGGATTGGTGCCGTGGCGCTGGGCGGCGGGATCGCCCTGGCGGCCGGTGGCGGCGGTGGCGGTGGCGGCAGTGCCGGGGACGCAGGCGGCGGGGGTGTGACGCCCGGTGCCGCACCGGTCGTGACATTAACGCCGTTTGCCGCGGATAACCTGCTCAACGCCGGCGAGGCGCAGGCTGCCCAGACCCTGACCGGGACGGTACAGAATGCCGAGGCCGGCAGCAGCGTGCTGCTGACCCTGAACGGCGTGACCTATACCGGCGTGGTGGCGGCGGACGGCAGCTTCAGCATCAGTGTGCCTGCCTCTGCCCTGCAAGGGCTGGCAGACGGCAGCTACCCGCTGAATGTTACCGTCACCAATGCTGCCGGGCTGAGCGGCCAGGCGACCCTGACGGTCGGCGTGGATACCACTGCGCCTGCCGTCACCGTCAATGCGGTGGCCGGTGACAACCTGATTGATGCCGCTGAGGCAACCCAGCCGCTGGTGATCAGCGGCAGCGCCACGGCGGCAGACGCCGGGCAGACCGTCACCGTGACCCTGAACGGCACCACCTATACCGGCGTCGTCAATGCGGACGGCAGCTGGAGCGTGACCCTGCCGGCCGGGGCGCTGAGCGGCCTGGCCAACGGCACCTACCTGCTGACCACCTCCCTGACTGACGCCGCCGGCAACACCACCAGCGTGACCCAGAGCGTGGTGCTGAACACCACCGGCGCGGCCCTGCCGACGCTGACGCTGGCCCCCGTTACCGGTGACAACGTGATTGACAGCACCGAGGTGCAGAGCGCCCAGACGCTGAGCGGCACCACCACCGGCGTGGAAGCGGGGCAGACCGTGACGCTGGTGCTGAACGGCATCACTTATACCGCTGCCGTGAACGCGGACGGCAGCTGGAGCACCACCGTGCCGGCTGCCGATCTCGCGCTGCTCGCCAGCGGCAATACCACGCTGACGGCCACCGTGTCCAACCAGGCCGGGGTGCAGGCGGCAGACAGCGAAACCCTGACTGTGAACCTCGGTGCCGCGCAACCGACGCTGACCCTGGCCGCGTTCGCCGGGGATAACGTGCTCGACAGTACGGAAGCGCAGACGGCCCAGACGCTGAGCGGCACCACCACCGGCGTGGAAGCGGGGCAGACCGTGACGCTGGTGCTGAACGGCATCACGTATACCGCCGCCGTGAATGCGGACGGCAGCTGGAGCACCACGGTGCCGGCCGCCGATCTCGCGCTGCTCGCCGCCGGCAGCCTGCCGCTGACCGCCACGGTCAGTACCGTGGCCGGGGTCACTGCCGGGGCCAACGCCACGCTGGTGGTCGCCGGTGCGCCGACGATCAACCCGGTGGCAACGGATAACATCATTAATGCCGCCGATGCGGCCGCCGATCTGGTGCTGAGCGGCACCACCGGCGCGCCCGGTGCCGGGCAGGGCGTCACCGTGACCGTGGGCGGCACCGTCTACACCGGCAGCGTGGACGCCGCCGGGAACTGGAGCGTCACCGTCCCGGCTGCCACCCTCCAGGCATTGCCGCAGGGCACCACCACCCTGAATATTGCGGTGACCAGCGCCTCCGGCAACGTCACGCCGCTGACCGCCACCGTCACCAATGACACCGTCGCCCCGGCGCTGGTGGTGGACCCGGTCGCCGGTGACCAGACCATCAACATCACCGATGCACAAAGTGACATCATCGTCAGCGGCACCACCTCTGACCCGGCTGCCCCGCTCAGCGTGACGCTGAACGGCGTCAGCTATACACCGGTGGTCGCGGCCGACGGCAGCTGGACGGCGACCATTCCGGCCAACACCCTGACCTACCCGGCCGGCAGCTACCCGCTGGTGGTCACCACCACCGATGCCGCCGGTAACCCGGCCAGCGTCACCCAGAACCTTTACCTGCACGCCGACCCGGCCGCCGCGCCGACCGTCAGCGTGAACCCGTTTGCCGGGGACAACACCGTAGACGGTGCCGAGCTTAATGTGGCGCAGGTGCTGAGCGGCACCACCACCAACATGGAAGCCGGGCAGATCCTGACGCTGCAAATCGGCCCGGGCCTGCAGCGCACCGCGCAGGTGCAGGCGGACGGCAGCTGGCAGCTGACGCTCACCGCCGCCGAGCTGGGTGAGCTTCCGGCCGGTACCACTACGCTCACCGTACAGGCGACAGACGCCGCCGGTAACCCGGTCACCGCCACCAGCAGCATCGGCATTATCCCGACGCAGGGCGGGGTGGCGATTGCCGCCGTCACCGGGGATAACCTGATCAACGCCGCTGAGGCCGCCGCCGGGGTGACGCTGCAGGGCAGCACCCAGAATGTGGATGAAGGCGCCACCATGCAGGTGACGCTGAACGGCATCACCTACACCACCACCACCCAGGCGGACGGCAGCTGGAGCCTGGAGGTGCCGGCCGCGGATCTGCAGGCGCTGGCCGACGGCAGCTACCCGGTTACCGCCACCACCACCGACAGTGGCGGCACGGTGGTCACCTCCACCACCACGGTAACCACCGTGATCACCACCTTGCCGGTGGTGACGGTGAACCCGCCGCTGGGCGATGGTGTGCTGAACCTGGCGGAAGCCGCCGCAGACCAGACCCTGACCGGCAGCACCGGCGTGGCCGGGGCAGGGCAGACCGTGACCCTGACCCTGGGCGACACCGCCTATAACGCCGTGGTGGCCGCCGACGGGAGCTGGAGCCTGGTGGTGCCGGCCGCAGATTTGCAGGCGCTGCCCAGCGGCAGTGTGCCTTACAGCGTGCTGGCCACCGATGCCGCCGGCAACAGCACCACCCTGACCGGCAGCCTGCCGGTTGATTTCGGCGCCCCGACCCTGACCTTGAACCCGATCGCCGGGGACGGCACCCTCAATGCCGCAGAACAGCAGGTGTCGCAAATCCTGAGCGGTACCGCGTTCGGCGTGGAGGCCGGGCAGACGGTCACCGTGACCCTGAACGGCATTACTTACAGCGCGCCGGTGCTCTCCGGCGGTAACTGGGAAGTGACCATTCCGGCGGCCGATCTGGCGCTGCTGGCCAATGGCGGCCTGACCCTCACCGCCACCGTGGCGGATGCCGCAGGCAACAGCGTTTCGCAAAGCCAGACGCTGATCGTCAATAACACCGTGGGCGGGCTGGCGGTCGATCCGATCGCCGGGGATAACCGCATCAACGCCGCGGAAGCCACCGCCCCGCTGGTGCTGACCGGCAGCGCCGCCAATGTGGCGGAGGGCAGCCCGGTCACCGTCACCCTCAATAACGTGACCTATACCGGCACCGTGGGCGCCGACGGCAGCTGGACGGTCACTGTGCCGGTGGCGGACGTCGCGGCCTTGCCGGACGGCACCAACACCCTGACCCTCAGCGCCACGGATGCCGGCGGCACGCCGCTCAGCAGCAGTGTGGCACTCGACACGCGCATCACCACGCTGCCGGAGCCGGTGGCGGATACCCCGTTCGGTGACGGCACCCTGAGCGGCCCGGAAGCGGCCGTTGACCAGACGCTGACCGGCAACACCGGCGTCACCGGTGCCGGGCAGGCGGTGGTGGTTAACCTGAACGGCGTGGATTACCCGGCCACCGTGCAGGCGGACGGCAGCTGGAGCGCCACGGTGCCCGCCGCTGATTTGCAGGCGATCCCGGCGGGGGCCACCACGTTGACCGTGACCGCCACCGACCCGGCCGGTAACACCGACAGCAGCACCACGCCGCTCACCGTGCTGGGCAGCAGCAACCTGATCACCATCGACCCGGTCACCGGCGACAACCTGGTGAATGCGGACGAAGCCGCGGGCGGCATCACCCTGAGCGGCACCGCCGACAGCCTGGCGGCCGGTTCCACCCTGACGTTGACCCTCGCCGGGCAGACCTACACCACCACCACCGGCACTGACGGCAGCTGGAGCGTGGAGGTGCCGGAAGCGGATGTGCTGGCCTGGACCGGCAACCCGCTGACGCTGGTGGTCACCGCCCCCGACGGCACCAGCAGCAGCGTGGAGATTGGCAACTACGTCACCAACCCGGCGGCACCGACCTTTGACACGCCGTTCGGCAATAACGTCCTGAACATTGAGGAAGCGGCCGTTGACCAGGTGCTGACCGGCACCACCGGCATTACCGGTGCCGGGCAGACCGTTTCCGTGACCCTGGGCGACACCGCCTACCCCGGCAGCGTGGATGCAGACGGCAACTGGACAGTGATTTTGCCGTCCGCCGTGTTGCAGGCACTGGAAGACGGCAGCACGCCGTTGCAGGTCACGGTGACCGATGTCGCCGGTAACAGCGCCACCGCCACCCAGACGCCGACCGTGGCCCTGACCGCGCCGACGCTGACGGTGGGCACCGTGGCGGATGATAACGTCATCAACTATGCCGAAGCACAGGCAGGCGTGGCCGTCAGCGGCACCGCCTCCCTGCCGGACAGCACCGTCACCGTGACGCTGGGCGGCCAGACCTTTACTGCACAGACCAACGGCGACGGCGACTGGACGCTGTCACTGCCGGCGGGCGCCCTCAGCGCAGGCGGCGCATTCCCGGACGGCACCTACCCGCTGACGGTGTCCGTCACTGACGCCAACGGCAACACCACCACCACGTCGCAGGACGTGGTGATCAATGCCGATGAAGACTCCCTGCCGACCGTGACGCTGGATGCCGTCAGCGGCGACAACCAGCTCTCCGAGGCTGAACACCAGGTGTCACAGACCCTGAGCGGCACCACCACCAACGTGGAAGCCGGCCAGACGGTGACCCTGACGCTCAACGACCAGACCTACACCGCCACCGTACAGGGGGACGGCACCTTCAGCGTGATTGTCCCGGCTGCCGATGTGGCGGCGCTGCCGGGCGGGGCCAGCACCGTGGTCGCCACGGTGAGTGACAGCGCCGGTAACACCGCCCCGGCCGCTGAGCAGGGCATCACGGTGGAAGATGCCCTGGGCGGCATCGCGATTGACACCGTCGCCACCGATAACCGCATCAACGCCGCCGAAGCCGCCAGCGATCTGGTGGTGCAGGGCACCGCCTTCAATGTGGCGGACAATACGCCGGTCACCTTCTCCTTCGCCGGGCGCAGCTTCTTCGCCCGTGTGGCAAGCGGAAGCTGGCGCGTCACCATTCCGGCGGAAGTGGTACAGGCTGTGGGGAGCGGGACTGTCGTGGCGACAGCCACCACCACCCAGGCGGACGGCACCACTGCCACCAATGAACTGCCGATTTCGCTGTATGTCAGCCCGGTGCCGGTTGCCACCCTCGACACCCCGTTTGGTGACGGCTTCCTGAATGCGCAGGACATCACCATCCCGCAGACCCTGACCGGCCGCACCGGCGTGACCGGGGCCGGGCAGACCATCACCCTGACGCTGGCGGATATCCCGCTGACCGGCACGGTGGACAATGACGGCGTCTGGCGCGTCACCGTACCGGTGGACGTGCTGCAACAGCTGGCAGAAGGCAATGCGCCGATCGCCGTCCAGGTGCAGGTCGCGGATGCGGGCGGCAACACCAGCAGCACCACCGGCAATGCAGTGGTGGACCTCACCGCCCCGGCCGTGACCATTGATGCCCTGGCGGGCAACGACATCCTGAACGCCGCCGAGCAGGGGGTACCGCTGGTGATAAGCGGCACCGCCACCGGCGGGGTGGAAGGGCAGAGTGTTACCGTGACGCTGAACGGCGTGACCTATACCACCACCGTGCAGGCCAGCGGCAACTGGCAGCTGACAGTACCGGCTGCCGATCTGGCGGCCCTCGGCAACGGCGGGCTGACCGTCAGCGCCACCGTGAATGATCTGGCCGGTAACCCCGGCACGGCTGACCGGGTGCTGATCGTCAATACCGCCCTGGGCGGCATCGCGATCGATACCCTCGCCGGGGATAACGCCCTCAGCGCCGCCGAGGCGGGCCAGCCGCTGGTGGTCAGCGGCACCACTGCCAATGTCACGCCGGGCAGCGTGGTCAGTGTCGAACTGGCAGGCACCGCCTACACCGGCACGGTCAATAGCGACGGCAGCTGGACGGTCACCGTCCCGGCGGCGGCCGTGGGCGCGTTGCCGGATGGCCTGAACAGCGTCACTGCCACCGTCACCGATGCGGGCGGCACCGGCGAAACCGCCACCGCCACCCTGGATGTGCACATCACCAACCTGCCGCAGGCCACGCTGGATACCCCGGCCACCCTGAACGGCAGCGATGTGCAGGCTGAACTGGCGATCACCGGCAGCACCGGTGTCAGCGGCGACGGCCAGAGCGTCACCCTGACGCTGAACGGCCAGACCTTCACCGGCCTGGTGGACGGCGACGGCGGCTGGCAGGTGACGTTGCCTGCCGCAGCGTTGCAGGCGCTCACTGACGGCACTTACCCGCTGACCGTGACGGTCACCGATGCCGCAGGCAACACCAGCACGGCCACCGGCAGCCTGCCGGTGGATGTCACCGCGCCGACGCTGGCGATTGACCCGGTCACCGGCGATAACGTCCTTAACCAGGCCGATGTGCAGGCCGGGATCGCCGTGACCGGGCAGTCTGACGACCTCGACGGCACCGTCACCGTGACCTTTAACGACCAGACCTTTACGGCCACCGTGGGCAGTGACGGCAGCTGGAGCGTGACCCTCCCGGCCGCGGCGCTGGAAGGGCTGGACGGCAGCTTCCCGCTGACTGCCACCCTGACCGATGCGGCGGGCAACCCCGCCACCTTCACCCAGACAGTGACGGTAGACGCCACCGACCTGCCGCAACTGACCCTGGATCCGTTCGCCGGTGACAACGAGCTGGACAGCGCCGAGCGCGGCGTGGCGCAGACCCTGAGCGGCACCACCACCAACGTGGAAGCCGGGCAGACGGTCACTGTCACCCTGAACAACACTACCTACACCACCACGGTACTGGCGGACGGCACCTGGAGCCTGCTGGTGCCGGCGGCCGATCTGGCCCTGCTGACCACCGGCCCGGCAACCCTGACCGCCACCGTGGCGGACATCGCCGGGAACAGCATCACGGCGGATGAAACCGTGACGGTGGTCACCGGCCAGGAAGGGGTGGCGATTGACACCCTCTCCGGCGACAACTTCCTCAATGCCGCCGAGGCGGGCGAACCGCTGGCGGTAAACGGGGTGGTGGTGGGCGTGCCGGAAGGCAACACCGTCACCGTGACCCTGAACGGTGAAACCTATACCGCCACCGTGAACGCGGATGCCACCTGGCGCCTGGAGATCCCGGCGGACGATCTGGCCGGGCTGGCGGACGGCACCTACAGCGTGACGGCAGAGGCGGTCGACAGCAACGGCGCGACGGTGAACGCCGCGCTTGATCTGGTGGTGCTGATCAATAACCTGCCGCAACCGCAGGCCAACGCCCCGTTCGGCGACGGCTACCTGAGCATCAGCGAGGCTGCGGCCGGGCAGGTGCTGAGTGGGCAGACCGGGGTCTCCGGCACCGGGCAAACCGTGACGGTGACGCTCGCCGGGCAGAACATCACCGCCACCGTGGATGAAAACGGCTTCTGGAGCGCGGCTGTCCCGGCGGACCTGCTGCAATCGCTCAGCAACGGGCTGGTGAATTTCAACGTGAACGCCAGTGACGCCGCAGGCAACAGCGCCGACACCACCGGTGCCTTTACCGTGGACTTCACCGCGCCGGGGCTGAGCATCAGCCCGCTGACTGCGGACAACATCGTCAATATCACCGAGGCCGCCGGGGAAGTGACGCTGCGCGGCACCTCGGCCGACATCCCGCTGAACGGCGCGGCCGGGGCCACGGTGACCGTGACGCTGAACGGCGAAACCTACACCACCACCGTGACGGAAGAGGGCACCTGGAGCGTGCCGCTGCCGGTCGGGGCGCTGGCCGGGCTGCCGGACGGCAGTTACCCGGTCACCGCCTCCATTACCGATGACGCGGGCAACAGCACCAGCGTCACCGGCAGCGTGACCCTGGCGACCGACCCGGCGAACGCGCCGCAAATCACCTTTAACGCGTTTGCCGGTGACAACACCCTCAACGGCGCGGAGCAGAACACCACCCAACTGCTGAGCGGCACCGTGGCCAATGTGGAAGCCGGGCAGGTCGTGACCCTGACCCTGAACGGCCGCACCTATACCGCCACCGTGCAGCCGGACAACAGCTGGAGCACCACCGTACCGGCCAATGATCTGCGCCTGCTCAGCAACGGCACGGTGACCATCAGCGCCAGCGTGGAGAACGTGGCGGGCAACAGCGGCACCGCCGAGAACACCGTGACGGTTAACCTGGACCAGGGCGGCATCAGCCTGAACCCGCTGGCCGGGGATAACCTGCTGAACGCACAGGAGGCGGCCAACGATCTGGTGATCAGCGGCACCACGCTGAATGTGCCGGCCGGCACCACCATCACCGTGGCGTTTAACGGTGAAACCTACACCACCCAGGCCAGTGAGCAGGGCGTCTGGAGCGTGACCGTGCCGTCAGCGGCGCTCGCGTTGCTGACCGACGGCACGCAAACCGTGACCGTGACCAGCACCGACGGTGGCGGTAACCCGGTCACCACCAGCACCAGCCTGTCGGTGTTTGTGAACAACCTGCCGGTGCCGACGCTGGACCTGCCGTTCCTCGATGGGGTGCTGAACACGGCGGAGGCACAACTTCCCCAGACCCTGACCGGCTCCACCGGCATCGCCGGGGCCGGGCAGAGTGTGAGCCTGACGCTGGGCGGCACGCTCTACACCGGCACGGTGGACGCCAACGGCAACTGGAGCCTGACGCTGCCGGCGCAGGCGCTGAGCGACCTGCCGGACGGCACCGCCACCCTGCCGATCACCGTGAGCGATCTGGCGGGCAACACCGCCACCCTGAACGGCAGTGCGCAGATTGATTTCACCGCGCCTACCGTGGTGGTCAACCCGATTGCCAATGACAACATCGCCAACGCTGCAGAAATTGCGGCCGGGGTGGTGGTCAGCGGCAGCGGCTCGGAAGTCGGGGACATCGTCACCGTCACCATCCTGTTTAACGACATCGCCTATGAGGCCATTGTGCAGCCGGGCGGCGGCTGGAGCCTGACCCTGCCGCCAAGTGCGCTGGCCAACCTGCCGGACGGCAACTATGACCTGCTGATCAGCCTGACGGATGCGGCCGGTAATACCTCTGATCTGATCCAGACCCTGGTGCTGGACGGCGCGGCAGAAAACCTGCCGGTGCTGACCATCAACCCGATCGCCGGGGATGACATCCTCAACGGTGCGGAAATCCAGAGCGCGCAGCTGATAAGCGGCGTGGCGCAGAATGTGGAAAGCGGCCAGAACGTGCAGGTAACGCTGGGCGACAACACCTACATTGCGCAGGTGCAGGCGGGCGGCGTCTGGTCAGTGAGCATTCCGGCAGCCGATCTGGCGCTGCTGGCCGACGGCGCGCAGACCCTCAGCGCCGGGGTCGCGGACGCGGCCGGTAACCTGACCACCGCCAGCCGGCCGATTACCCTGAACACCGCGCAGGGCGGGCTGAGCATTGACCCGGTCACCGGTGACAACCTGATCAACGCCGCCGAGGCCGGGGCCGCCATTACCCTGAGCGGCAACAGCGCCAACGTGGCGGAAGGGGCCACCGTCACCCTGACGCTGAACGGCATCACCTATACCGCCGCCGTGGGCGCGGACGGCAGCTGGAGCACCACCGTCCCGGCGGACGATGCCGCGCTGCTCACTGACGGCAGCCTGTTGCTCTCCGCCGGCGTCACCGATAACGGCGGCACTGAGCAGACGGCCAACGTCACCCTGGGTGTGTTTGTCACCCCGGTGCCGGCACCGACGGTGAACGATCTGTTTGCCGACGGCGTGCTGAGCAGCAGCGAAGCCGCCCAGAGCCTCGGCCAGAGCATAGCCGGGAACACCGGCATCACCGGCAACGGGCAGACGGTGGTAGTGACCCTGGCGGGCCAGACGATCAATGCAGTGGTGGACAGCACCGGCGCCTGGAGCGCCACGCTGCCCCCGGCGCTGCTGACCGGCCTGGCTGACGGCAGCAACAGCCTGACGGTGACCACTACGGACGCCGCCGGTAACACCAACCAGACCCAGAGCACCTTCCAGGCCGACTTCACGCCGCCGGCCCTGACGCTGGACCCGATCGCGGGTGACAACATCCTGATCAACAGCGACGTGAACACCACCATCACCGGCACCAGCAGTGCCACCGGCCAGACAGTGGTGGTCACTCTCTTCGGCGTGCCTTACCAGGCCGAAGTGCTGGAAGACGGGAGCTGGTCACTGTTCCTGAGCGGCCTGAACCAGGCGCCGAACGGCACCTACCCGGTGACCGTGAGCGTCACGGATGCGGCCGGGAACGTCACCACCCTGACAGATGAACTTCAGGTGGCGCGCAACCTCGACATCGCCATCACCCGTGACACCTTCACCGGCGACGACGTGCTGAATGCCGCCGAAGTGCTGGTCGACCAGGTGATCAGCGGCAGCACCGTGGGTGTCGAGGCGGGCCAGACCCTGACCGTGCGCTTTAACGGCACCGACTACACCACCACCGTCACCTCCGGCGGCGGCTGGAGCCTGCTTCTGCCGCAGTCGGCGCTGGCCGGGCTGGCCAACGGCGAGCAGGTGGTGATCGAAACGCGCGTCAGTGATGTGTACGGCAACCCGGCGGTGCAGAGCAGCAGCATCACGGTGAACCTGGACCAGGGCGGTATCGCCTTTAACCCGGTCACCGGCGACAACTACATCAATGCGCAGGAGGCGACGGCGGACGTGGTGCTCAGCGGCACCACCGCCAATGTGGCCGAAGGGGCGACGCTGGCCCTGACCTTTGACGGCCTCAGCTACACCACCACCGTCGGCGCGGGCGGCAGCTGGAGCATCACCCTGCCGGCGGCCGATGTGGCCACCCTGCCGGACGGCGATGTGCCGCTGACCGCCACCGTCACCGACCTGGGCGGCACGGAAATCACCCAGACCCTCGATATCGGCGTGCATATCACCACGCTGCCGGCACCGGTGCTGAATACGCCGCTGGGCGACGGCTTCCTGAGTGCCGCCGCCGCCGGGCAGGACCAATACCTCTCCGGTGCCACCGGCATCAGCGGGGACGGCCAGACGGTGCTGGTCACCCTCGGCAACTTCACCTACAACGCCCGGGTGAACAATGACGGCAGCTGGACAGCCACCCTCCCGGCGGCTGACCTGCAAACGCTGCCGGAAGGCAGCACCCCGATCGTGGTCGCCGCCAGCGACATCGCCGGGAACACGGTCACCACCACCAGCGCCCTGACGGTGGACTTCACCGCCCCGGCCCTGACGGTGGCCGATGTCGCCACCGACAACGCGCTCAACGCCGCTGAAGTCCAGCAACCCTTCAGCCTGAGCGGCACCGCCCCGGCCGGGGAAGCGGGCCAGACCGTGACCGCGACCCTGAACAGCGTCAGCTACACCACCGCCGTGCTGGCGGACGGCACCTGGTCGCTTTCGATCCCGGCCGGGGCGCTGGCCGGGCAGCCGGACGGCAGCTACCCGCTCACCGTCACCCTGACTGACGCCGCCGGGAACACCAGCACCAGCACCAGCGCCCTGACGCTGGCGGCCACCCTGCCGCTGCCGCAGGTCGATACCCCGTTGCAGAACAGCTACCTCAATGCCGCCGAAGCGGCCGCACCGCAGACCTTCACCGGTAACAGCGGGGTGGCGGGCAGCGGCCAGAGTGTGGTGGTGAACATTGCCGGGGCCGACTACCCGGCCACCGTGGATGCAGACGGCAACTGGTCGCTGACGCTGCAACCGGCCGTGTTGCAGGCGCTGACACCGGGCACCCAGCCGGTGGTGGTGACGGTGACCGATGCCTTCGGCAACCAGGGCGTGGCCCAGAGCGCCCTGATTGTGGACTACGCCGCCCCGGCCCTGACGGTGTCGCCGGTGGCGGGTGACAACACCCTGAATGCCGCCGAGCTGGCGGGCACTGTACTGTTTACCGGCACCACCGATGCCGCGGAAACCGGGCAGACCGTGACGCTGGACTTCAATAACCAGGTATACCAGACGCAGGTGCAGGAGGACGGCAGCTGGAGCATCACCCTGCCGGACGGGGTGAGCCAGACGCTGGCCGACGGCAGCTACCCGGTCACCGTGACCCTGCTGGATGCGGCGGGCAATACCGCCGTGCAGACCTTCCCGCTGGTGGTGGCCGCGTCGGCCACTGCGCTGCCGACCCTGACGGTGCTGACCGTCAGCGGTGACAACTACATCAACCAGGCCGAAGCCGCCGCCGATGTGACGGTCACCGGCAGCAGCACCAACCTGCCGGCCGGGCAGGTGGTGACGCTGACGCTGGCAGACCAGACCTTTACCGGCACGGTGGCTGCCGACGGCACCTGGAGTGTGGTGGTGCCGTCAGCGGCGGTGGCGGCACTGGGTGACGGCACCCAGAGCTTCACCGTGAGCGCGGCAGATGTGGCGGGCAACCCGGCCAATAACATCGGCCAGTTCACGCTGGTGGCGCAGGCCGCCAGCCTGCCTGCCGTGAGCATTGACCCGGTCAGCAATGACGGGGTGATCAATGCGCAGGAGGTGCAAAACGACCTGACGCTCACCGGCAGCAGCCAGAACGTGCCGGAAGGCAGTACGCTGACCATCGCCCTCAGCGGCGTGCTGACTTACACCGCGACCGTGAATGCGGACGGGAGCTGGAGCGTGCTGGTGCCGTCAGCGGATCTCGGCACCCTGCCGCAAGGGGCCAACAGCATCACGGTCACCGGCAGCGATGTCGCGGGCAACCCGGCGACCGGCAGTGAAACCTTCACCGTCGACACCGACCTCCCGCTGCTGGACGTCACCACCAGCCTCGGGACGGATGCCACCCTCAACCAGGCTGAAGCCCTGGCCGGGCTGGTGGTAAGCGGCACCGCGGAGGCGGGGCTGCCGGTCAACGCGACCCTGAACGGGGTGACCTATACCGTGGTGGCCGCAACCGACGGCAGCTACAGCCTGACCATCCCGGCCGGTGACCTGCAACAGTTGCCGGACGGCGCGACCACCCTGGACATCACCATCACGGATGCCAGCGGCAACCTGTCGGCCCAGTCATTGCCGGTGACGGTCGCCATCAATACCCTGCCGGCCCTGACGCTGAACACCCCGTTTGGTGATGGGCTGGTGAGCGCGGCCGAAGCGGCCGCCGATCAGGTATTGAGCGGCACCACCACCAACCTGGCCGCCGGTACGCCGGTGACGGTCACCCTCGGCAGCCTGACCTTTGCCGCTGTGGTGAATGCCGACAACACCTGGAGTGTGACGATCCCGGCCAATACGCTGACGCCGCTGGGTGACGGCGCAGAACAAATCCTGGTGTCCGCGGCGGATGTCGCGGGCAACCCGGCCAGCGCCAGCGCCAGTGCGGAGCTGGTGATCGCGGCGGTGCCGGTGGCGGCGATCACCACGCCGTTTGTCACCGGGCAACTGAATGCCGTGACCGCGGCGACCGATCAGGTGATCAGCGGCTCCACCGGCGTGACCGGCAGCGGCCAGACCGTGACCCTGACGCTGGACGGCGAGCCGGTGCCGGTAACCGTGGAAGAAAACGGCCTCTGGAGCGCCACGCTGACCTCCGCCCAGCTCACCGGGCTGAGTGACGGCACCCACACGCTGGACGTGACCGTGACCGACCGGGCAGGGAACACCTCCTCCACCGCGACCCCGTTCACCGCGATTGTGAACACCCTGCCGGACGTCACCTTCAACCTGCCGTTTGGCGACGGCATCATCAACGCCGCCGAGGCGGCGCAGGGCGGCGCGCTCAGCGGGAATACCGGCATCACCGGCACCCAGACGGTGGTGGTGAACGTCAACGGGACGCTCTACCCGGCAGACGTTGACCCGGCGACCGGCAACTGGTCGCTGACGCTCTCCCCGGCACTGCTGACCTCGCTGCCGGACGGCGCATGGCCGGGTGCCGTGACCGTGACCGATGCGGTCGGGAACACCTCGACCCTGGGCGGCGATCTGATCATCGCCATCAATAACCTGCCGACAGCCACCCTGAACGCCCCGTTCGGCGATGCGCAGCTGAACATTGCCGAAGCGGCGGCCGGGCAGACGCTGAGCGGGAAAACCGGCCTCACCGGGGACGGCCAGACCGTGACCGTCGCCATTGACGGCGGCACGCCGTTCACCGCGACAGTCACCCCCAACGGTGACTGGACGCTGGATCTCCCCCCTGCGCAGTTGCAGGGGCTGGCAAACGGCCCGCACACCCTGCTGGTGACGGCCACAGACTTTGCCGGGAACAGCAGCACCACCTCGCTCGGCTTCGTCGCCAGCCTGATCCCGCTCGATCCGGTGATTGATACGCCGTTCACCGACGGCGTGCTCAACATCGCCGAAGCGGCCGGGCCGTTGACCATCACCGGGAATACCGGTGAGGTGGGCGTGGGCCAGGGCGCGCAACTGACGCTCGACCTCGCCGGTATCAGTTACCCCGGCACCGTGGATGCGCAGGGCAACTGGTCGGTGACCCTGCCGGCCGGGGCGCTCAGCGGCCTGCAAACCGGCCAGCATGAACTGGATGTCACGCTGGTGGATCAGGCGGGCAACACCACCACCGAGGTGCTGGCCTTTACCGCCGCGCTGACTGCACCGGTGCCGACCTTTGCGGTGGCCTCCGGCGAGGGGGTGATTAACGCTGCCGCCGTGGCCGGCGGCATTGTGATGAGCGGCACCACCGGGGCCACCGGCGCCGGGCAAACCGCCATCGTCACACTGGGCGGCACCCCGTACACCGCCACCGTGGCCGAGGACGGCAGCTGGACACTGCCGCTCTCTTCCGCCCAGCTCGGCGCACTGGCGCAGGGTGACCAGCCGCTGATCCTGACTGTCACGGACAGCGCCGGCAACACCGCCACCCTGAATGACAGCGTGCGGGTCGACACCACGGTGCCGGCGATTGACACGCTGGTGTTCTCGGCGGGCGACACCCTGGACTACGTCGAGAGCTTCACCACCCAGACCCTGAGCGGCACCGCCACCAACGCCGAAGCGGGGGATACCATCACCGTGACCATCGGTGACGGCACGCAGAGCGGGATCGTGAACGCTGACGGCAGCTGGTCAGTGAACCTGACCCCGGCCCTGCTGGAGGGGCTGGACGAGGCGGGCGCGATTGGCGTCAGCATCACTGACCTGGCAGGCAACACCAGCAGCACCAGCCTGCCGGTCGCGGTGGATCTCACCCCGCCGGCCGCGCCGGATGTGGCGGTGGGGGCACTGGGCGGGGATAACATCGTCAATGCCGCGGATGCGCAGACCCTGTTCCTGACCGGCCGCTTCTTCCGGCTGGCGACCGGCAGCGCCGGGACGGTCACCGTGACCCGTGCAGACGGCACGGTGCTCGGCACCACGCCGATTTCCGGCACGGACGGCGAATGGAGTGTCGGCATCGCCAACACCGCCGCCAACCTGCCGGACGGCACCCAGACGCTGACGGTGACGCTGGCGACCGCCACCACCACCCTGACCAGCACCGCCACGGTGCTGGTTGACCGCACCGCGCCGACCCTGACGCTGGATCCGTTCACCGGTGACAACACCCTGAGTGCCGGTGAGCAGGCCAGCAGCCAGATCCTGAGCGGTACGGTCTCGGCGGCGGATGCCGGGCAGACGGTGACCCTGACGCTGAACGACAACACCTTCCGCGCCGTGGTGCAGGCGGACGGCACCTGGTCCACCACCGTGCCGTCGTCCGCCCTGCAGGCGCTCACCGACGGCGATTACCCCATCACCGCCACCGTGTCCGACGCGGCGGGCAACGTCACCACCCAGACGCAGACCCTGACCGTGGACACCGCTGCGCCGCTGATTACCGTGGCGGCGCTGGCGGATGACAATATCCTGAATGCCGCCGATATTCTGACAACACAGGTGCTGACCGGTACGGCGTCCGGCGCGGAAGGGCAGACCATCGGCCTCTACCTCGGCGACGGCAGCCCGATTGCCACCGCCGTGGTCAGTGAAACCGGCACCTTCAGCCTCGACCTGACGCCGGAAGTGCTCGGCAGCCTGGCCGAAGGCGCGCTGGTGTTCGGCTTGCGCGTGGGCGATCAGGCCGGGAACACCACCGCTGCCACTGTGACCGTGAATAAAGTGGTCAACAGTGCGCTGAACCTGGTGGTGGACTCGGTGTTTGGCGACAACACCCTGAATGCGCTGGATACCGCTGTGGCGCAGACCATCAGCGGGGTGGCGACGTCCGCCGGGATCGGGGCCACCGTGGCCGTGACCCTGGGCGGCACCACCCTGACGGCGGAGGTCGGCCAGAACGGCCAGTGGGCTATCGTGGTGCCGCCGGATGTGCTCGGGCTGCTCAGCGACGGCAACCTGGCGCTGGACATCACCCTGACGGATGCCGCCGGTAACACCCGCACCGTAGGCGAAACCGTGACCGCCATTGTTGACAATGTGCCGGTGGTCGGCGAACTGACCGGGCTGTTCGGCGGGGATAACCTGCTGAACGTGGCGGAAACGCTGGCCGGGCAGACCCTCAGCGGTGTGGTTGATGCCGCAGAGGGTTCCACCGTCACCGTGACGCTGGGGACGCGCGCCTACCAAAGCCTGGTCGGCGCAAACGGCAGCTGGAGTGTCACCCTGCCGTCGGCTGACCTGTCTGCGCTGGCGGTGGGCGACCTGGCGCTGAACCTCAGCGTGGTGGACCCGGCGGGCAACATCGCCACCGGCTCGGCCACCATCGGCGTCTTCAACACCCAGCCGACCATCACGCTGAACCCGATCTTCGGCAACGGCCTGCTCAATATTGCCGGCGCCCTGGTGGATCAGACCATCAGCGGGGTGGCGACCAACGCGGCGCCCGGCAGTACCGTGACGCTCGCTATCGGCAACCGCACCGTAGAGGCCACCGTGGGCACCAACGGCAGCTTCAGCGCGGTGGTCACGCCGGATATCCTCAGCACCCTGACCAGCGGCCCGCTCACTGTCGGGGCCACGCTGAACGGGCTGTCAGGCAATACCGCCACCACCACCGGGGCGCTGACGGTGGATGTCACCGCGCCGACCATTACCCTGAACCCGCTGTTTGGTGATGCGCTGCTGAATGCGGCAGATGCCACCGTCAGCCAGCTGATTGGCGGCACCATCGCCAATGCGGAGGCGGGGTCACGCGTGGTGGTGTCTGTCGGCAACCAGCAGTATGTCACCACCACCGCGGCGGACGGCACCTTCAGCCTGTCGCTGGCACCTGCCATCCTGCGTACCCTCACGGACGGCAACCTGTCGGTGGGCGTCAGCGTCACGGATGCCGCCGGCAACACCAGCAGCACCAGCGGAACAGCGCTGGTCGGGATCACCAACCTGCCGACCATCAACCTCAACCCGGTGTTTGGCGGCGATAACATCCTGAACGTGCTGGAGGCGCTGACCACCCAGACCATCAGCGGTAACGTCGGTAATGTGGCGGCCGGCAGCACGGTGCGGATTAACGTCGGGAACATTGTGACCACCGCCACCGTCGGGCAGAACGGCAACTTCAGTGCGCAACTGACGCCGGATGTGCTCGGCACGCTGCTCTCCGGCAACCTCACCGTGGGGGTCTCGGTCACTGACCCGGTCGGCAACGTCGCCCGTGCCAGCGTGGGGGCCGTGGTCGGCCCGCGTGTCACCCCGACCGTGACGCTGAACACCATCTTTGGTGACGGCGTGCTGAGCGCGGCGGATCTCACCACCGCCCAGACCATCAGCGGGAGCACCACCAACGCCGCCACCGGGTCAGCCATCAGCGTGGCGCTGGGCGGGTCCACCTACACCACCACCGTGGGCAGCAACGGGGCCTGGTCACTGAGTGTGCCGGCCAGCAGCCTGACCGGGCTGGCCAACGGCACCCAGACGGTGAACGTCACGGTGACGGACCCGTACGGCGCCACCGGCACCGCCAGCCGCACCGTGAGCGTGATCGCCCAGACCCCGCCGACCGTGACCCTGTCGTCGGTATTTGGCGATAACGCCATCAGTGCCGCGGACGCCCGCCAGGCGCAGACCATCAGCGGCACCACCACCAACGCTGAAGGATCGACGCTGCGGGTGACGCTGGGCGGCACCACCTACACCACCACCGTGGGCAGCAGCGGTGCCTGGAGCGTGTCGGTGCCGGCGGCCGCGCTGGCGGCGCTGGCGGACGGGAGCTACACCCTGACCGCCAGCGTCACCAACGCCGCCAATAACACCGGCAGCAACACCGCCCCGGTAACGGTGCTCACCCATACCCAGCCGACCATTACCCTGGGCAGCGTGTTCGGTGGGGACGGTTACCTGAACCTCAATGAAGCCAACAGCGGCCAGACCATCAGCGGGACGTCCACCAACGCGGTGGGCAGCACGGTGTCGGTGAATGTGGCCGGGAACGTGCTGACCACCACCGTGGGCAGCAACGGCGCATGGAGCGTGACGGTGCCGAGCGGGACGCTGCGTAACATTAACGACGGCAGCCAGACCCTGACGGTTTCGGTGAGTGATGCGGGCGGCAACACCGCCAATGCCAGCACCACCTTTACCGCCATCACCCGGAACGTGCCGCAGGTGGGGGTTGACCCGGTGCTCAACCTGGTCAACTACCTGCTGTTCGGCCTGACGATTTCCGGCGGCACGCGCAACCTGGCGCAAGGCTCGCGGGTCAAAGTCACCCTGCAAGGGGTGAGCCAGAACGCCACCGTGGATGCGTTCGGCCGCTACAGCGTGCACTATTCCTCGTCACTGCTGGGCGGCTTGCTTATTAACCTGAACTCGATTGTCACCGTGTCGGCGGTGGACGTGGCCGGTAACACCGCCTCGACCACCACCACGCTGCTGCTCGGCTCACTGCTGCCGGTCGCTGCCACGGCGGAGGCGCAGACGCTGATGATGGCGGTGGCCACCGATGATGCCTCGGCGCAGGCGGCCGGGGATGACAATAACAGTGACGGCACCGTGACCACGCTGTCGGCGCTGAGCGTCGGCAGTGAGGCGGCAGCCACCAGCGACAGCGCTGACAGCACGCCGGCCACGGCCACGGCAGACACCACCACGGCCGCGGCCGTCACGGAAGAGGGCGGTGAAACCGCTTATTCCATCGGCGGGCTGACGCTGGATCTTTCCACCAGCGGCGGCGAGGCACTGGGCGGCACCGGCAACGACACCATCCAGTTGCATACGCTGGACTTCCTGCACATTGACGGCGGGGACGGCATCGACACCCTGCAACTGGCCGGCACCGGGCAGCACCTCGACCTGGTGGCACTCGGGCTGAAGGTGGAGCACATTGAGATCTTCGATCTCGGCCAGAGCGGCACCAACAGCCTGACGCTGGATCTGCATGAGGCGGAAACCGTGAAGGATCAACTGGATGAAACGCTGTTTATCCGCGGGGCAGAAGGCAGCCAGGTGACGCTGGTGGGCGACGGTGCCACCTGGGCCACTACCGGCCAGCGGGTGGTGGATGGCCTGACGTTTGACGTCTACCACAACAGTTCACTGGAGAGCAGCAACACGCTGGGGGATGTGCTGGTGCAGCACGGCATCCAGGTCCAACAGGTATAAGGGGGCAACCGGCAACCAACCCGTACTGACGCAGGGCCGCGGGTGACTCCCGGCCCAACAGGAACGTAAGGAAGACACACACCGCGCGGCGGCGACGGCCGCCGCGCAGGATGGGATAAAAACCAGATAGGGGGTCGCGTCGGTAATGACCAGACAACGCAGGCGGTGTGCTGGGGTATTGCTCAGCACCCTTTGGATAACAGGGATAACAGCACCGGGCGCAGCCCATGCTGAGACACAACCGGAGTTTCACTGGCAGGCCGCACCCACCGAGGAGCAGCGGGCCAGCCTTACCCTGCGCGAAGCCATTTTGCGGGCTTTCGCGCGCAACCCACAAATCGCCTCGGCGGCGGCGCAAATCCACGTCGGCGAAGGTGACCTTAAACAGGCGCGCAGCGCCTGGTTCCCCCAGATCTCCCTGAACGCCTCGGCCGGGCACTCCAACCAGACGGACTCCGCCGGGCAGCTTAATAACAATGCGTCCGGCGGCATTGAGCTGAGCCAGTTGCTGTATGACTTCGGCAAAACCGGCGGCGCCATCGACGAGCAGGAGCAGCTCTCTGCCTCCTACCGTTACACGCTGTTCAGCACCATGACCGATGTCGGCCTCAGCACCCTCCAGACCTATCTGGAGGTGAAACGCTACCAGGCGCTGACGCTGGCGGCGCGCGACAACATCGCGTCGCTTGAGCGGGTGCGGGACACCGCCAAAATGCGCGCCGACGCCGGGCTTAGCTCGCAGTCGGACGTGTTGCAGGCGCAGACCCGCATCGCCGGGATGCGCGCCACCCTGGAGCAGTACCGCGCCCAGCAACGCTCTGCCTCCGCGCAGCTCACGGTGCTGACCGGCGTGGTCTCTGACAACCTGCCGGACCTGCCGCAAAGCCTGCTGGAGCAGCAGGTGGCGCTGGACCGCATCCCGTACCAGAACAGCGCGCTGGTGCGCAGCGCCCAGGCCAAACAGGAAGCGGCGATCCAGCGGGTGCGCTCGCAGCGGGCGCAGCACTGGCCGACCCTGCGGGTGCAGGCCGGGCGCACGCGCTATGAAAATGACACCCGTTCCTACTGGGACGATCAGGTGCAGCTGGCGGTAGAGGCCCCGGTCTATCAGGGCGGGGCGATCAGCGCGCAGGTGGAATCCGCCGAGGGTGAGCGCGAGGCGGCACAGGCGGAGGTGGAAAAGGCCAAGCTGGACATCAACCAGAAAGCCTCCACCGCCTATGCGGACATGATCGGCGCGCAGCAGCGCCAGCAGGCGGGGGATGAGCAGTATGAGAGCGCCATCCACACCCGCAGCGTCTATCAGGATGAGTACAAACTCAGCAAGCGCAGCCTCAATGACCTGTTGACGGTGGAGCAGGATGTGTTCCAGGCGGACACCATGCGCATCGGCGCGTTGTATGACGGCTGGGACGGCACGGTGCGCTATGCAGCGGCAGTGGACAACCTGCTCGACATGCTGGGCATCGACCGGCAGCAGCAGAGCGGCGACAAGCTGCCTGCGCTGTAACCGGGCCGCGGCCCGTAAACTGTTTCTCCCGGACGGAGGCGGCCCACGCCCGGCCGGGACACCAGAGAGAGTGTGACATGAAAACAACAACGGAAGCATGGATCGCCGCGATGGTCAGGGCGGCGGAGATTTTCGGCAAGCCTGCCGATCCGCAGTTCCTGCGCCAGCAGATGCGCTGGTTCGAGCAGCTCAGCCCGGCGCGCCAGCTTGAGCGCCTGAGCGGGCTGATGGGGTTGCAGGTGAGTGTGGTGCCGCGTGACCGGGTGCGCTGGCGGCAGGAGGTGCTGCCGGCAATTGTGGTGCTGGAGCAGGGCACCACGGCGGTGATTGAGACGCTGGACGCCGACGGGCAGGCCGGTTACTGGTTGCAGGACGGCGGCGACATCCTGCGGCAGGCTGACCTCTCCTCGCTGCTTTCCCAGGGGGACAGCAACGTGGTGCTGGTCGGCGTGGCGGCGCGCGGGCGCGACAGGCGGATTGATGAGTTTGTGCAGCCCTACCGCAAGCACTGGTTCTGGCACAATTTCCGCGGTGCCGGGCGGCGCATCGGCGAAATTTCCCTGGCCTCGGTGATCGGTAACGTGTTGGCGCTGGCCGGGATCCTGTTCTCGATGCAGGTGTATGACCGGGTTATCCCGGCGGAGTCGTTCTCCTCGCTCTGGGTGCTGTTCGTCGGCGTGCTGCTGGCCGCGGCGATTGAGTACGGCATCCGGCTGATGCGCACCCGCGTCTCTGACCTGATGGGCAAACGCATCGACCTGAAAGTCTCCTCACTGTTTTTCGCCCGCGCCATGAGCATGAAAAATGAGGCGCGGCCCAAATCCACCGGGTCGTTTATTTCGCAGTTGCGTGAGATTGACCAGGTGCGCGAGCTGCTGACCTCCACCACCGTCGGCGCGGCGGCGGATATGCCGTTTGTGCTGCTGTTTCTGGCGATCATGGCGTTTATCGGCGGGCCGCTGGTGATTATCCCGCTGCTGGCGATCCCGCTGATCGTGATCCCCGGCCTGCTTATCCAGATCCCGATGGCGAAGCTGGCGAAAGAGGGGATGCGCGAGGGCGCGCTGCGCAACGCGGTGCTGGTCGAGGCGATCGAGGGCATTGAGGACATCAAGGCCCTGCAGGCGGAACCCTATTTCCAGCGCCAGTGGGAGCAGAACCACGAGGTCGGCGCGACCATCGGCATGAAGCAGCGGCTGTGGGGCGCCCGCCTGACCGGCTGGGCCTCGACGGTGCAACAGCTCACCTACGCCGGGATGCTGGTATTCGGGGTCTATCTGGTGCTGAACGGCGACATCACCACCGGGACGCTGGTGGCCGCCAGTTTGCTCTCGTCCCGCACCATTGCGCCGCTGATGCAATTGACGCTGGTGTTCTCGCGCTGGCAGCACGCCAAGAGCGCGATGAAGGGGCTGGACGAGTTGCTGAAAAAACCGCTCGACCGGCCGGAAGAGGGCGAGATGGCGCACTGCCCGGCGCTCAGCGGCCACTACCAGCTCAGCAATGTGCAGTACGCCTATGACGCGGAGCAGGGGCCGAATGTGCTCGGCGTCGGCAAGCTGGAGATCAAGCCCGGCGAACGGGTGGCGATCCTCGGCAAGGTCGGGGCGGGGAAATCGACGCTGCTGAAGTTGCTGGCCGGGCAGGCGACGCCCACCGGCGGCAAGATCATTATTGACGGGGTGGACATCACCCGCATCGACCCGGTGGATCTGCGCCGCCAGCTCGGTTACCTGTCGCAGGATTCACGGCTGTTTTTCGGCACCTTGCGGCAGAACCTGATGCTCGGCCACCCGCACGCCACCGATCAGGAGATGTTGCAGGCGCTGCGCATCAGCGGCGCGCTGAGTATGGTGCAGCAGGACGCCGCCAGCCTCGACCGGATTATCAATGAGGGCGGGCGCGGGCTGTCCGGCGGGCAGCAGCAGATGGTGCTGATCAGCCGGATGGTGCTGCGTAACCCGCAGGTGGTGCTGATGGATGAACCCACTGCCTCGATGGATGAGCAACTCGAGGAGTATGTGTTGCGCCAGATGCACAGCTGGCTGACCGGCCGCACGCTGGTGCTGGTGACCCACCGCCCGGCGCTGCTGAAGCTGGTGGACAGGATTGTGGTGATGGACAACGGGCGCGTGGTGGCGGATGGCCCGCGCGAGCAGATTCTGGCGAATGCGGCGGCCACGCAGGCCGCGGCCGCCAAGGCGCAACAGGGCGCAGCCTGAGGACAGGATTATGTCGCATATCGTAACGGATGAGTTTGAGCGCGATCAGAAGCGGGTGTCAGGGATTATCTGGCTCTCGCTGGTGGCGCTGGTGGTGTTTTTCGTCTGGGCTTATTTCGCGGTGCTGGATGAGGTGACGGTAGGGACCGGGAAGGTGACGCCGTCGAGCCGCGCCCAGCAGATCGAGAGTTTTGACGGCGGGGTCATCAAGCAGTTGCTGGTGCAGGAGGGGAGTATTGTCAATAAGGGGCAGATTCTGGCGCGCCTCGACCCGACGCGGTTCCAGTCGAATTACGGCGAAGCCGCCGCGCGGGTGCAGACGTTGCGCGCATCGGCGGAGCGGCTGACTGCCGAGCTGACCGGTGAGCCGCTGAAGTTCAGCCCGCAGACCATGAAATCCCCCGAGCTGGTGGCGCGTGAGCGGCAGCTCTATCTGTCGCGGTTGCAGAACCGCAATGAGACGGTGAAGAATTTGCAGGATTCGTTGCGGCTGGTGGAGCAGGAGTTGCGGATGACCGAGCCGCTGGTGGCCAAGGGCGCGGCCGGGCAGGTGGAGGTGATCCGTTTGCGGCGGCAGGCCAGCGAGATCCGCGGGAAGATTGACGAGGCGCGCAACCAGTACGCGGTGAAAGCGCGTGAGGAGCAGGTAAAGAATAACGCCGATCTGGAAGCCGAGATGCAGGTGATGGCGGGCAAGGAGGATCAGGTGACGCGCGCCGATCTGTTCTCGCCGGTACGCGGGATAGTGAAGGACATTCAGGTCACGACCGTCGGCGGGGTGTTGCAGCCCGGCGGCAAGTTGATGGAGATTGTGCCGATTGAGGATCAACTGCTGATTGAAACCCGCATCAACCCGCGCGACATCGCTTACATCCGCCCCGGATTACCGGCGACGGTGAAGATCACGGCGTATGACTCGTCGATCTACGGCGATCTCAAGGGCCAGGTAGAGACCGTCTCCCCGGACACCATTCAGGACGAAGTCAAACGCGACCAGTTCTATTACCGGGTATACGTGCGCACCGGCAAAGCGACCCTCACCAACAAAGCCGGCCGCGAATTCCCGATCGTGCCCGGCATGGTCGCCACCGTCGACATCAAAACCGGCCAGAAGAGCGTGCTCGACTACCTGTTGAAACCGCTCAACAAAGTCAAAGAGTCGCTGCGGGAACGTTAACCCCCCAAGGCAGGCACCGCGCCTGCCTTTTTCTTATCTAAAGATTTGCATAGCCGCGGAACCGGATGAATATTGCTCGCCTACTTTTTCCTTACATAGCCAAGAATTTGCAATTTGGTGGGGGTGTAAAAATCATTGCTGAGTGGAGCCGGAAAGCGAAAACCGATGCACGTTCAGCGAAAGTAACGCGCCTACTTTTTCCTTACATACTAAAAGATATGCAGTTTGGTGGGGGCGTAAAAATCATTGCCGAGTGGAGCCGCAGGGCCGGGCGAGCGGACAGGATAGCCTAGAAAGCACCCCTACTTTTTCCTTACATACCTAAGGATTTGCAATCTGGTGGGGGCGTAAAAATCATTGCCGAGTGGAGCCGCAGGGCCGGGCGAGCACACAAGGATGTGTGCGAGAGGGACAGCCACGCCGGGAGCGTGTCTGTACCGGCCCGGAAAGCCCGGAGGCGAAATGAGGGGACACGCGAGAGCGTGCAATGATTCAGCCAAACCACCGAAAGCGCGCGGGTGCAGGGCCGGCGCGCCGGCAGGCCCTGCTCGGTTGAGGCTGGGAAAGCCGGGCAGACAAATACACATGAACAACCGAAACCTGCCCCCGAAACAACCGAAACATGCCACATGAACAACCGAAACCTGCCACATGAACAACCGAAACAACCGAAACCTAACCAAACCGCTTACCCCAAGGCTTAACCATCACCCCTTAAAAAATCAATCCCCCCATCACTCACCTTCCGCCGATCCTGCCACAACCCCATCCTGTCCCGCAGGGACTCACTCAACCCGGCCAGCGCCACCTGCGCCGCCTCCAGCCCCGGATTAATCGAGAGCGCCAGCTCAAACAACTGTTGCGCCCGGTAACGGTTTTTCTCGCACCCCAGCCCCTCACGCCATGCCATGCCCAGCGACCAGGCGGCCTCCGCGCGGGTGCTGCTCTCCTCATCCCGGATGATCTCCGGCAACCACTGTTGCACCGCCTGCTGTTTGTCCGCCTCTGATCCGGCTTCCAGCGCCCAGGTGGCGCGCCAGTAGCGGGCGTTCAGGTCGCCGTGCTCAATCGCCTGCTGGTACCAGTGCATCGCCCCGGCGTAATCCGGCCCGCTGTCTGCGCCTTCGCGCAGGGCATTGGCGTACGCAAACATCGCCGGTACCAGCCCGGCTTCAGCGGCGCGCCCGGCCGCCTGCAACGCGCCTTGCGCACTGCGCAGATCCTCCGGCACATCCTCGTGCCAGGCATCGCGGTAAAACAGGTAGAGTTCGTAACTGTGCAGCGCACTGCCGCGCAGTGCCATGCCGAGCAACATCGTGTGGGCGGCGTGCAGATCGCCGTTCAGCGCCATGTCATGCGCCAGCGTGATCTGCTGCTGCTCAGTCACCGCCCGGTCAGGCTGCGCGGCCAGCAGCGAGGCGGCGTAATCCAGCAGCGACGCCGAAAGCCGCAGGTTCTCCGGCACGCCATACAGCCCATGTGCGCAGGCACAGGCGGCAAAGGCCGCCAGCAGCGCATCGGACGGGTAAGCACAGGCGCGCTGCAACAGCGTCGGCAGCACGGCGTGGGCATCCTCCACGCCGGAGGCCAGCACCGCGCGCGAGATAAACAGTGTGGCAGGCGGCGCAGGCATCAGCTCCGGGGCCAGCGCCAGCAATTTGGCATAACAGGCCAGCCCGGCGGCGTCATCATCCTGCCAGTAGGCCAGGCACGGCGCGGCCGCTTCCAGCAGTTGCTGGTGCAGTGCCGGGGCAGGCGGCGGCGCCAGGGCGTCAGCCAGCTGTTGCTGGAGCGCTTCTGCCCGGTCGCTGCCGCGCTCCGCCACCTCGCCACTGAGCGCAAACAGCAGTATTTCGGCGCGGAAACGGCGGCAGGTCGCGTCGTCAAACCCTTCCTTGAGTACGCGCGCTAACACCGCCTCGCTGTGCGCCGGGGAGCCGCCCCAGTGCGGTGACTGAAACACCAGCCAGGATTCCACCGTGCCGGTGTCACCCGGCCGCACCGCCAGCGCCAGCCGCAACCAGTAGTCAATGGCCTCTTCCTCTGCGCCGCGCGTGTCTGCCAGCGCCGCCGGCAACTGCGACGGCCACGGGTCAGGCGCACCCGCACCCAGCGCTTCCAGCCATGACAGCCCCTCCGCCCAGACCGGGTTGCCGGTCAGCCGGAATTTCTGGTGCAACGGCACCGGTACCTCACCGGCAAACAGCGCGCGCAGCCAGTAAGGTTCACCAAAGCCGCCGCTGAGGGTCATTAAATGGCGGAAAGCGTGGGTCGGCCGCGGGTGGCAGCCCACCGCCCGCAACAGCGCCTGCACCGCGTGGTCACAGCAGAGCTGCGCGCCGAGCCATTGGCTGTCCGGCAGGGCGGCTTCGTCCCCCTGGCTGCGGATGGCCCACGCCTGCTCGTGCCAGAACATGCCCAGCAATACCTGGGCATGGTAACTCTGCGGCGAAAGCTGTACCCATTCGCGCAAGAGTTCGAGCCGGGCGGCCCCATCCAGCTCACTGCCGCTAAACAGGCTCTCCATGCTCATGATAAGCCCGTACTGGCTGTCCGGCGTGGTGTGCGACTGCCAGCCGCGCATTTGCATCAGCAGCCACTCATCCAGTTTGGCAAAACGGCGGGTCAGGAGCAGGGTGCGCGCCCGGAGGATGTCATCGGGCTGGGTGTCAGAAAGTGGCATGCGATTCCTTCAAGCTGGCTGAACGGGCTGCCGTGCGGCGGACGGCAAAAGTGGGGTAATTATGCGAAGTTTCTGCCCATAAGTCTAAGTAATGGCCATGAATCTCAGCAGCAGAATGTTCTGAGAAGCGCCGCCAACCGGCAGAAAGCAGGCCGGGGGGAAAGGGGGCTTGCCGGAACCGGGGAAATAATGCCCGGAAGTGATAAACAAGGCGGGGTAGGTTATTACCGGAACTCAACGATAAGGGTTATTATCTGACCAATAAAGGGAGGGGAATATATTATTTCCCTCAGGTAATACAAGGTGGAAAATAATCAATAATAACGGTTATCACTCATCACGAGACGGAATTACCGCACAAAAAGGCAATAAAAAACCGGCCATAAGGCCGGTGCAAAAACAATCAAATTATCTGAGATAATGAAGGTAATAAATACAAATAATGATGATAGCAGGCGCTATTATAGCGGGGGGATTAGGATTTCCTTTATCATTCGGTGCGATACAGGTGGTGTAAATTAACTTATTGAATTTAATGTTATTTTTTAAAATATAGGCAAAATAGTACATTATTTGACTGCATTGACAGCATAATCAGTCACCATTTAATTACATATTGATACGCTTACTCATAACAAAGAAACATTATCGATAAATTAGTAGCATTTTCTTTCTGGATTAGTTATGCACTTATCCTGAGAATGAATTCGCCTTGTCGGGCTTAATTATTCATCGGTAACTGTGGCGCACACCCGACATCACGATCAAGGACACTACTATGAAACTCCGCATTCTTTCTCTGATGGTTCCCGCTTTATTGGTTGCCGGCACCGCAGGTGCTGCAGAAATTTATAACAAAGATGGCAACAAGCTGGATCTGTTCGGCAAAATTGACGGCCTGCACTACTTCTCTGACAACGACGGCAGCGATGGTGACCAGTCATACATGCGTTTTGGCCTGCGTGGTGAGACGCAGATCAGCAATCAGTTAACCGGGTACGGCGAATGGGAATACCAGGTCGCACTGAATACATCTGAAGACGAAGGCACCGCTGACACTTACACCCGCGTCGGGTTCGCCGGTTTGAAATTCGGTGACTACGGCTCACTGGATTACGGCCGTAACTACGGCATCATTTATGACGCCAGTGCCTGGACTGACGTGCTGCCGGAATTCGGCGGCGACACCTACGGTGCCGATAACTTCATGATGCAGCGCGGTAACGGGATGCTGACCTACCGCAACAACAACTTCTTTGGCCTGGTTGACGGCCTGAGCGTCGGCTTGCAATACCAGGGCAAAAACAACAGCGGCACTGAAGCAGAAGGCCGTGATGTGCTGGACAGCAACGGTGACGGCTACGGCATGTCACTCTCCTACGACCTGGGCAACGGCATCAGCGCAGCGGCAGCCTATGCCAGCTCTGACCGTACCTCTGACCAGAACAGCGACGCGCTGTATGGCCGCGGTGACCGCGCAGACGCCTACACCGGCGGCCTGAAATATGACGCCAACAACATCTACCTGGCGGCGATGTACACCAAAACCTACAACGCCACCCGCTTCGGCGGCGGCGGCAGCACTATCGAAGGTTTTGCCAACGAAGCAGACAACTGGGAAGCCGTGGCACAGTACCAGTTCGACTTCGGCCTGCGCCCGTCTGTGGCGTACCTGCAATCCCGCGGTAAAGACATTGAAGGCTTCGGTAACCAGGATCTGCTGAAATATGTGGATGTCGGTGCGACGTACTACTTCAACAAAAACATGTCGACCTATGTTGATTACAAAATCAACCTGCTGGATGACAATGAATTCACCAACGCAGCCGGCATCAACACCGATGACGTGGTGGGTGTGGGCCTGGTTTACCAGTTCTGACGTTTCACACCGCTGCCTGTATTCGCCCCCTATTGGGGCGTTTTTATTTCGCTTACGCGCTTTTTATTCCTTATTTCTTATTCCTTTTTGTTTTTTCTTTTTGCTTTTCTTTTTATTCCTATCATTTAAATATCACACGCTTTTTTTCACTGTTCAGTAAAGAGTGAAAATAGCAGGGTGTTTAGCTTCACTCCAAATTAACCAAGGATGTAATAATTATTAATTTCGCTGTGAGTTAGTTTGTTTATTATTCCCCGGAAGTTAATTGAGCTTGATATGATCGCGAGTTTAATCTTTCACAAGGAAAGTAATGATGAAACTAAATAAAATAACCGCTGCCCTGATCCTGTCAGCGGTTGCCCTTCCTTTATATACATCAGCAGCAACCCTCAGCGCCAACGACAGTACTAATACCATTTCCGGCCTCGACAGCAGCCAGATGATCTCCACGGATAACGGCCATAAGTGGAAAGCCTACACCAATGAGAGCCAGAATAATTTCCCCGGTACGCTGACGGTCACGGTAGCGGTGAAGGACGATCAGGCGATTAACTCCGTGGAGTATGATCCGTCCGTCGCCTATTCCGAAGCCGGTACCGTGGTGCGTTATAACGGCTATTACTGGACCAACCAATGGTGGGCGAACCCAGGCGAATTGCCGGGCAGCAATGCGGTCTGGACACGAGGTGATAAAATCGGGATTAACACCCTCGCCACCTTTAAATTCACCCCGTATACCGGCCAGGAAGCGATAGATTTCCAGAATCAGCAAAAAGCCAACGTCGCTGCACAACGCAAAGTTACCGGCTATTTCCCGGAATGGGGCGTGTATGACGCGCATGAAAACTTCACCCCGGACAAAATTGATTTCTCTCTGCTGACCCACCTGAATTACGGCTTTGGGATAGTGAAAAGCGGCGAGGTAGAAATTCATGATACTGAGCAAGGCCCGTTATTACTGGCAGAGCTGGATGAGATGACCGAAGAAGCGGGCGTCTCGTATATGGCGTCTATCGGCGGCTGGAATAACTCGGAAGAGGGCGTATTTGAAGAGGCCACCGCGACCGATGCGGGCGTGGAAAAACTGGCCAACAGCATGATGGCCTTTATGCTGGAATGGGGCTTCGACGGGATTGACGTGGACTGGGAATACCCGGACAGCGACACAGAAAAAACCCAGTTCACCAAGCTGATTCAAAGCCTGCGCAGCAAGCTGGACGCGCAGGGCAAGAAAGATGACAAGTACTACCAGCTCTCTGCGGCGGTGACCACCAACCACAACAACATTAAGTTTATCAACCCGGAGGTGACGACGCCCCTGCTGGACAGCGTGAACGTGATGGCGTATGACATTCACGGCGCGTTTGACCCGATCACCGGCCACAACGCCCCGCTGTATGCCAACAGCCAGGACGCCGACCTGAAACTCAATTCATCATCAGCCATGAAAGAGTACGCCGACACCTATAAGGTGCCAAAAAATAAACTGCTGATGGGGATCCCGTTCTATGGCCGCGGCTGGGGTGATGTTGAGCCGACCGAAATCGTTCAGGGGCTGCCGGGGCTGTTTGCGCCGGGCAGTGCGACCATCCACGGTGCCTGGGACGACGATGGCCAGTTCACCGGCACCAACCCGTGGTATCTGCTGAAACAGAAAGTGGCCAGCGGCGACTATACCCGTTACTGGGACAGGGAATCACGCGTGCCGTATCTCTATAACGCCGCCACCAAAGAGTTCCTGACCTATGACGACCCGCAATCTGTGCGTGAAAAAGTCGATTTCATCAATAACGAAGGCTATGGCGGCGCGATTATCTGGGACCTGAGCGGCGACACGCCGGATCATGAACTTGGTAAAATCGTGAAAGATGTGAAAGAGTATGTGGTGGAAGACAGCGATGTTGAAGCCGTATATATCGATGTCTTTGACAGTAAACGCCGTATTAACGTTAACTTCGACAATGAAAAATTAAAAGAGAGCAGTTATCAGATAGAGGTAGATGGCGAGTCTATTTTCTCAACATCAAACGGTAAAATCTATAATGCTCAACAAGACAATGCCGGTGAGGTCACGACAGTCTATTCCTATGATGTGTCAAAGTATCTGGCACCTGGGAAAGTCGTTACCGTTAAACGAACCTCCCCGAATGAGAAAGTGCTGAAGACACTGACTGTGACAGAAGCTATGCTGGAAAATAATCGTGACCCGATCGTAAATGAGGATATTACTGGCCTGCGGATTGAAAAACGTAATGGGGTGAATGGTATTGCTGTTGATTTCAAACGCGATAAGCTGGATGGCAACAATAGCTACTACGCAAAAATAAGCGGTGAAGACTTTGAGGGTAACTACGTTCTCTCCTGCTATGTAGGTAAATGCTATTACGCTTCTCGTGAGAATAAAAATGATAATACTTCCATCATTCATGGTGGTGGTGGTAAGTTACTTAAAGCGGGGAATGAAGTGATCATTGAGCGTCGTGCACCAAATCCAGGTGTGTTGATGAAAATGACCATTACTGAAGATATGTTGAAATAATATTTAAATGATATCGGTAGTGCCATGTCAACGCCCCGACAATACATGTCGGGGCGTTTTTTATTGTACTCATCTTGACTTACCGCCTGCTAACAACATTCCTGCCTTTTCCCATCTGCAATCACTATTAAAAACCCCGCATTTACGCGCCCACAACATATTATTAATTTAAATAATGCTTAATTTAGAGTGTAGCAATAATTACTTTTAGTCTTGGCCGATTTATCTATCATCCACGCTCGTTTTAATTAAATACCGTTATGATCAACACATAAATTATTTTAAAGGATATAATTATGAAACTAAGCAAGATCACGACTGCCATTCTTTTGGCGGCTGTGTCTGCACCTTTGGCTGTGTCAGCGGCTGCACTGTCAGCCAATGACAACACCAATAAAATTTCCGGTCTTGATAAGAGCCAGATGATTTCCCGTGATAATGGGAAAACCTGGTCAGCTTATGTCTCTGAAAAACAGAATAATTTTACCGGCACTCTGAGCGTTGTTGTCGCGAAGAAAGATGATCAGGCGATTAAAGCGGTTGATTATGATCCCACGGCTACCTATTCCCAGGCGAATACACTGGTGCGTTACAACGGCTACTACTGGAGCAACAAGTGGTGGTCTAACCCAGGCGAACTGCCGGGCAGCAATGAAGTCTGGGCAAAAGGCACGAAAATTGCGGTGAATAAGCTCGCTACGTTCAAATTCACGCCTTTTACCGGCAAACAAGCCACTGATTTCCAAAAGCAACAAAAAGCGAAAGTCGCTGAACAACGTAAAGTGATCGGTTACTTCCCTGAGTGGGGTGTGTATGACGCGCATAAAAACTTTACCCCGGAAAAAATCGATTTCTCTCAAATTACCCATCTGAATTATGGCTTTGCCGTGGTTAAAAATGGTGAAGTCGGCATTCATGACACCTATAAAGGGCCTGAATTACTCCGTCAACTCGATAAGATGACCGAAGACGCAGGCGTCACCAATATGATTTCGGTGGGCGGCTGGAATAACTCCTTCGAAGGCGTCTTCGAAGCGGCGACGGCCACCGATGCGGGCGTGGATAAGCTGGCAGACAGTATGCTGGCCTTTATGCTGGAGTGGGGCTTCGACGGGGTTGACGTGGACTGGGAATACCCGGATACCGCAGCAGAAAAAGCGCAATTCACCAAACTGATGCAGAGCCTGCGCAGCAAGCTGGATGCGCAGGGCAAGAAAGATGACAAGTACTATCAGCTCTCTGCGGCAGTGACCACCAACCACAAAAACATTGAATTTATCAACCCGGCTGTGACCACCCCGTTAATGGACAGCGTGAACGTGATGGCGTATGACATTCACGGCGCGTTTGATTCTATTACCGGCCACAACGCCCCGCTGTATGCCAACAGCCATGATGCTGACCAGAAACTCAACGTCGCGTCCACGCTGAAAGAGTACGCGGAAACCTATCACGTACCGAAAAACAAGCTGATGGTCGGCATTCCTTACTATGGCCGCGGCTGGGGCAATGTCGAGCCGACCGAAATCGTCAAAGGTCTGCCTGGCTTGCTTGCGGCAGGTTCTGCGACCTCTCAGGGGGCCTGGGATGACGCTGGTCAGTTCACCGGCACTAACCCGTGGTATGTGCTGAAAGAAAAACTGGCCAACGGTGGCTTTACCCGTTACTGGGACAGCGAATCTCAGGTGCCGTATATGTATAACGCCGCCACCAAAGAGTTCCTGACCTATGACGATGCGGAATCTGTCCGTAAAAAAGTCAACTTCATTAACAAAGAAGGCTACGGCGGTGCGATTGTCTGGGATCTGAGTGGCGATACGCCGGATCATGAACTGGGCAAAATCGTGAAAGATGTCAAAGAGTATGTCGCCGGCGAAAATGATGTCGAATCTATTTTTGTTGATGTTCTTGATAATAAGCGCCGCATTAACGTTAACTTTGATAAAGACCAGCTGAAGTCCACTAATAACTACCGGGTGGAACTGGATGGTGCCTATGTATTTTCCGGCTCGAAGGGCAGTGTTTACTACAGTGCTCAAAAGACTTACGGTGATATTACCAACGTCTACACTGCTAATGTTTCTAACCAGGTAACACCGGGTAAGGTCATTACCGTTGAGCGCACCTATCCTGACCATAAAGTACTGAAAACGTTGACCGTCACTGAAAATATGTTGAATAACACCAACCCGGTCATTGCGAATGACGATGTCACCGCAATCCGGATTGAAAAACGTAACGGTAAGCCAAATGTTGCTATCGATTTCAAAACCGATAAATTAAAAGGCCAGAACGGTTATATTGTGAAACTTGACGGCCCGGACAGAAAAGGCCGTTATACTTTCCATTGCGATAACGGCAAATGCCAATATGGCAAAATCGAAGATAAAGGCAATAACATCTCCACCGTTTACACTACCGGTGGTGGCTTTAAAGCTAACCATAAAATCATCGTTGAGCGTCGCGCACCGAATCCAGGCGTGCTGATGGAAATGATGATCACTGAAGATATGCTGAAATAATTCCGGCACTATTCAGTAATACGTTGTTCAAACGCCCCGGCTTCCATGGCCGGGGCGTTTTTTATCGCCATTACATAGCGCCGGGCAGGCCGGTGTCAGGCTGTTTTCTGGTGGATAAGGTGCAGCGGCGGGGCAATGTCCAGCGTGATGTCCGGGTTTTGCCGGAACTCGTGCGGGGTAATGTTAAAGCGCTTGCGGAACATGTAGGTAAAGTGCGACTGGGAGCCGAAGCCAAAATCCATCGCAATATCGAAAATCGGCGTATCGCTGGCACTGAGCTGGTATACCGCGCCCGCCAGACGGCGTTCGCGGATGTACTTACCCAGCGAAATGCCTGTGGATTCTTTGAACAGTTTCTGCATGTGCCACAGGGAGTAACCGGAGTAGTCGGCCAGCTCTTCCAGATGGATGACGCGGCCAAGGTGGTTTTCAATCCACTTGCTCAGGGCGCAGACAACTGTGATATGAATATCGTGTGCCATGGGTTTGTCTGTTTCTGAATTTGATATAGGGCAGTATACACAAAAACGATGAAATAGCGGAGCGGGAGAGGCAGGGTGGATGCAGCGGCCCGGCTTCCGGACCGCCACAAAGAATCAGTGATGGAGATGACGGGTAATGATGCCCAGCGCAGCGGCGCGGTCGTCAGCAGGATCGGGCGATAATGCATAGGCACCCTGCGCATCAATCCTGACTGCCCACCAACCCTCTGCCTCGCCAAAGATGGCGTAACTTCCCTGTTCACAGGCCGTCAGCAGCTCATCAGCCTCAAGCTGATAGACGACGTTATCCAGATAGACCGTTTTAATCATTTCTCATCCTTGAACATTGATGGCCTGAATACAACCGGCGGCATTATTGCTACCTGGCTGCGGTATTCAGGAATACCTCAAGCCGGCACTCTAGTATCAGCCTGCTGCCGGTGGCTGTGAAGCATAACGTCTCAAATCTGCGAGTTGTCACAAAAAGTGAGAGGATGAAAAAGGTAAGTTACTACTTTTCAGCAGATTACCTCTGTTTTGGTCATCGGGACGATGGGCTGCCCGGTTAAAAAAGTTGTACGGCCAGCATGACCATCGAAAACCAGAACAGGGCGCAGCCGCTCAGCAGCAAGGTCCAGACAGAAGACAGTGTTGGGATCAGGGTCATAGCAGCCTCAGGCATCAGGGAAGAGAGGTGCCATTATTGATCACCCGCCTGGCGGCAATAGGAGGAGCAGAGAGGGGTTTTGCTGTTAATTTAGGCGGTAAACATTTACTTAAACCGTCGCCCACGGATAAACCAGGCAATGGCATCATTCAGCACCGCCATTGCCGCCGGAATACCGGCCATCAGCCAGTAAAAATGCGTGCCCTTGACCGGGGTACCGCTACCGCGTTCAGCCCCACGGATTAGTCCCTTGCATCAGCGAAATAATGCCGGCGCACACGGCAATAAAACAGACAAAAACGATCAATAACCGAATCATCAGTCACGACTCCCTTAATGAGGTTGGGAAATTTACCGGGCAATATTTTTTCAGAAACCCATTAAAAAACAAACTGAATTTCTTATTGATATGCCTTTGCCGCAAAGAGGACAGTGAAAACCGTACGGGAATCAGGGGGAAAGGGAAGGGGGAACGGCGAAAACCGGGTTAATGATGTCGAAAATTAACCGGCAGCCCTCAGGGCAGCCGGTGAGTATTACCAGTCATCATGACCATGATGATGCCAGTGCGGCGGGGGGCCGTCGTGCCAGTCATCATGCCAGTGCGGCGGCGGGGGCGGCGGGCCGTCATCGTGCGGCTCTTCCACCCAGACCCAGCGGCCATCTTCGTGATGGCGGTGATGGTGGTGCCACCACTGCGGATCACGCCAGTCATCACCGTCCCAGTAATAACCACGCCGATCCTGGTCACCAATATGCAGTGACAGCCCAGGGACATTCACGCCCAGTTCAACGCCCGCATGGGAAACCAGCGGGCAGGACAATAACAGGGCAAACAGTGTGACGGCTTTTTTCATCATAATAAACTCCAGCGCCTGATAGTCAGGTGCCGCTAAAGTAATCCTGAAAAAAACCAGCGCCTATAGGATTTTATCCCATTTACGCAGTCATACGGATTCTTAACAGTTGCGACTGAAAAAACACACTTTTTTCCATTTTAAGCCATTTTCCGCGTTTAATAGTCGCTGTGTGTCAGCCATTCATCCGCATCATCAAACATCTCTTCCACTAATCGGTTCAACACCGATTTGTCTTGTTTGTTGGCGTCACTGTTCAGGCCATTCGCCTGCATCGCTTTCACTTTGATTTCGGCATCCGGGAACACACGGTGTACACGTTTGGTCAGCTCAGCGGTAATCATGGCATGGGCGTTCGGCAGCCCGGCCACATTGCGTTTATCGTAAATCAGCTCTACACGCATGGCGCGTCCTTATAAGGTGGCAAATTCAAGGTGGACGAATATACAGTGGTTGCTGTCATTTCGCTATGGGTTTGCCGGGTGAGGCAAAAAAATTTTTTATGGCAGCCAGATCAGCAAGCTTGTAGGCAAAGTGCAGTGAAATCGCGGACTGTCATCAGGCCTGTAACAGCACATGCCCGGTGAATCGTTTTTCAACGGATACATTATGTGAAGCTGAAAAAGTATACCGGTAGCCTGCGCTCTGCATATTACCCTATAAATGCTGAATCATAGCCTCGGCATAGTTTAATACCTTCTTATACATTGCTCCCGAAGAAATAGAGATAAACTCAGGCGTAGGGTCTTATCTTGTTTAAATAAGAATCTTAGGTATTTCCTATTATGGAATAGTGAAACAAGTTGAATTTTGGCCTGATCGAAAAAGCAACTATTTATTTGAGTGATTAAATCATAATTTTTATACTTTAATTCTATGATTGTAGGCTGGCTAATGTTTAATTGTTAATCTTAAATATTGTTAAAGTCATGATATTATTAAATCGATTTCTGTAAATATCTTTGATTTTAAAGGGTTTTTATGGAATCAAATGAAGCAGTAAGAGGGTGGTTAAATTTATAGTAACCAGGGTTTACTATTGTATAAAAAATAATTATAGCAAAAGTGTGTAAAGTGGTTCTTTTAAGTTGATATTATTTGTGCATATAAATTTAAGTGGTATTTTAAGCGGGTAGGCGGTCGGCCTTTTATGCTTTTCCCAAGGCGAATTATTTCTTAATTGCGCCTTCTCTTTCCTTATATAAAAGGAGTTATCGTGTCCAGTTCGTTTCAAAATGAGATCCCTAAGGCCCGCGTTAATATAAAGCTTGATCTGCACACCGGCGGCGCCCAGAAAAAAATGGAATTACCCCTGAAACTGGTGGTGATGGGCGATTACAGCAACGGGCAGGAGCATCGCCCGGTTTCTGAACGTGAAAAAGTCAGCATCAATAAAAACAACTTCAACAGCGTCCTGGCGGAGTTCGCCCCCACGGTCAACCTCACGGTGAAAAACACCCTGGCCGGTGACGGTGCCGAGGAGCGTGTCCGCCTCGCGTTTCGCGAGATGAAAGACTTTGAACCCGAGCAGGTGGCCCGCCAAATCCCGCAGCTGCGCGCCATGCTGGCGATGCGCAACCTGCTGCGTGACCTGAAATCCAACCTGCTCGACAACGTCACCTTCCGCAAAGAGTTCGAAAACATTCTGAAAGACCCGTCCCTCAGCGATGCGCTGCGTGACGAACTCAATGCCCTGGCGCCGAAGGCGTAACTCCCCGATTAATGGATTAATGCGAGATAATGCTTATGTCTGTCAACACTGAAAAAGCCGCCGCTGCCGGTCAGACCACGGTGCTGGAACGCCCAGAGGCCGCAGGTGTCTACGCTTCCCTGTTTGAAAAAATCAACCTGACGCCGGTGTCAGCGCTCAGTGACCTGAACGATTTTCAGGACGGCGCTGCCCTGGCAGATGTGACCGCTGACCAGCGCGTGACTGCCGCCGTCCAGGTCTTCCTGGCGCGCCTGAAGCAGTCCGGCCAGACCGTGGAGCGCCTGGATAAAACCCTGCTCGACCACCATATCGCTGAGCTTGACCACCAAATCAGCCGCCAGCTGGACGCCGTGATGCACCATAACGCGTTCCAGCAGGTAGAGTCTGCCTGGCGCGGCCTGAAGTCGCTGGTGGATCGCACCGATTTCCGCCAGAACGTGAAAATCGACGTGCTGGATGTCGCTAAAGATGACCTGCGTCAGGATTTTGAAGACAGCCCGGAAATCGTTCAGACCGGCCTCTACTACCACACCTATATCCAGGAGTATGACACCCCCGGCGGTGAGCCGATTGGGGCGATTATTTCCAACTACGAGTTTGATGCCTCCTCGCAGGATGTGGCGCTGCTGCGCAATATCTCCAAAGTCTCGGCGTCGGCACATATGCCGTTTATCGGCTCCGTCGGCCCGGCCTTCTTCCTGAAGTCATCGATGGAAGACGTGGCGGCCATCAAAGACATCGGCAACTACTTTGACCGCGCCGAGTACATCAAATGGAAAGCATTCCGCGACTCCGATGATGCGCGCTATATCGGCCTGACTATGCCGCGCGTGTTGGGCCGCCTGCCCTATGGCCCGGACACCGTGCCGGTGCGCAGCTTCAACTATGTGGAAGAGGTCAAAGGCCCGGACCATGAGAAATACCTCTGGACCAACGCCTCCTTTGCCTTCGCCGCCAATATGGTGAAAAGCTTTATCAAAAACGGCTGGTGCGTGCAGATCCGCGGCCCGCAGGCGGGTGGGGCGGTCACTGACCTGCCGATCCACCTCTACGATCTGGGCACCGGCAACCAGGTGAAAATCCCGTCAGAGGTGATGATCCCGGAAACCCGCGAATTTGAATTCGCCAACCTGGGCTTTATCCCGCTCTCCTACTACAAAAACCGCGACTACTCCTGCTTCTTCTCGGCGAACTCCGCCCAGAAGCCCACGCTGTATGACACAGCGGATGCCACGGCCAACAGCCGCATCAATGCGCGCCTGCCGTACATCTTCCTGCTGTCACGCATTGCGCACTATCTGAAGCTTATCCAGCGTGAAAACATCGGCACCACCAAAGACCGCCGCCTGCTGGAGCTGGAGCTGAACACCTGGGTGCGCACGCTGGTCACCGAAATGACCGATCCGGGCGATGAACTGCAGGCTTCTCACCCACTGCGCGACGCGAAAGTCACGGTCGAGGATATCGAGGACAACCCCGGCTTCTTCCGCGTGAAACTCTACGCCGTGCCGCACTTCCAGGTTGAAGGGCTGGATGTGAACCTGTCGCTGGTCTCGCAGATGCCGAAGGCGAAAGCCTGAAGCCCGGAGGATCAATGAAGATAGAGCGACCGTTATGGATGCAGGGCGTCATGGTATCGCCACAGCATTTCCAGCAGCAGGCCGCCTTTACGGCCTGGCATACCGAGTGCATCGCGCTGATGGGCGTGATGCATCCCTGGGGCGTGCTGGAGGCTGAGTTTGACCGTAATGCGTTGAAACAAGGCCGGCTTAAAGCCGGCCGTCTGGTGGTGCGTTTTCCTGACGGCACCCTGACGGACAGTGAAAATGCTGATGCGTTACCGCCGACCCTGACACTCCCTGAGATAAATCACCGCGACATTACGGTGATGCTGGCGCTGCCGCAACTGTACCCAAATGGTGGCAACTGCCTGAAACCAGAGGAAGTGGCTGAGCGTCCGGTGCGTTATCGCCAGCGGTGGCATGAGGTACGTAATTGTTTTGGTGACGATACGCGCCAGATTGCCACACTGCAGCACGAACTGACACTGCGCCTGGATTCACAGGATAACAGCAATTATCTGGTCTGCCCGGTGGCGCGGTTGCACCGGGATGAGCAAGGAGGGTGGGCGCAGGACACCACCTTTATTCCTCCATTGTTAAGCCTGAAAGCCAGTCCGTGGCTTATCAATCAGCTCGAACTGCTGATGACCCAGTTGCGGACCCGGCTGGCACGTTTGATGGCCATGCGCCGTGAAAGCAATGAACGCATGGCCGATTTTGCTGTGGCTGATGTGTCGCTGTTCTGGCTGCTGAATGCACTTAACGGTGCGGAGCCGGTGCTGGGTAATTTTCAGCGTCATGGGCAGGTGCATCCTGAGTGCTTGTATCAGGAGCTGGCCCGCCTGGCGGGCAGCCTGCTGACGTTTTCGCTGGCGCATACCGTGACAGCCATCCCTTTCTACCGGCATGAACAGCTGACGGACGTTTTTCCACCTTTGTTTGAGCTGCTCGGTGAGCTGCTCGAAGCCAGCCTGCCTTCACGCGTGGTGGCAGTGGAACTGACTCATGAAAAACGGCTGCGTCAATGGCAGGCACGCCTGCACGACCCGAGACTGCGTGAGCAGGTGGACTTTTATCTTTCAGTTCGGTCGTCGCTGCCGGTGGCGCAACTGCTGGAACAGTTCCCGCAACAATGCAAGGTAGGCAGTCCCGATGAAGTAGGAGAGGTCATTAATGCTTCCCGGCAGGGCATCCCGCTGCGTGCGTTGAGCCATGTACCGGCGGCTATTCCGTTGCGGCTGGAAAACCAGTATTTCGCACTGGATATGACCCATCCCGCAGCGCAGGGCATGCAAGCGGCAGGAAGCTGCGTGTTTTATGTCCCCGGAACACTGGGTGAGCCTGAGCTTGAACTCTTTGCGGTGCTGAGAACATGAGTGACAACCAAACGTGTGACATTGATGCCCTGTTGCAGGAAACGTGGCTTGTGGTGATCAGCTTGCGTCACGGGCCGGAATTTAAGGAGGGGGATGGACAACGGCTTTGGCAGCATTGTGTAGATAATATTGAACAAATTCAGCAGCAACTGACGGCGGCGAATTACAGCGCAGAGAGCCGTCAGCATATTTTGTACGCGCAATGCGCACTCCTTGATGAAGCGGCAAAAAGCCGCGGTGTACACGATGATGCGTGTATCCAGTGGTACAACAGGCCGCTTCAGGGGCAGTTTTTCGGCAACCTGAATGCCGGTGACCATTTGTATGAACGTATACGTCAGGTGTTGCGTGAAACCGCACCCGATATCGCTGTGCTGACCTGTTTTCACCGGGTACTGATGCTCGGTTTTCTGGGCGGTTTTACCGGAACGCATGTACCGGAAAGAGAGCGATTGGTTCGGGAGCTGGCCGAAAGGGTGCCGGCTTACAGCTTCTCCCTGAATCATCCGGTACTGACCCCGGCTTCGGCAGGGATGGGAATGGGAGCGTGGCTGCGTCACTGGCCGGTACGTATTGGCCTGTCGGTAATTAGCCTGGCAGCGCTGTGGTGGGGGCTTAATCACTGGCTCGACAACCTGATCATCACGCTGTTGCCGGGAGGGATGCGATGAAGCCCGCGCTGCAACGGGGATTATGGTTATGGGCAGGGTTGCTGGCCGTCATGCTATGCCTGCTGTTTTTACCGCTCCCGCCTGCTGCCCGTGGGGCCGGTGTGGGTATCGTTATCGTGATAGTCATCATCGGTCTTATCCGTGTCGGCCGACAACCTGTGGATGCTGGCTCACTGCGCTTTTCCGGGTTGCCGGGGGCGTCTTACCGCTTACCGATCGTTTTGGTATGTGGAGAAAAGGCAGATTGGCCGGGGAACAGTACGACATATCAGACCTCGCAGGGTTGCTGGCTGCGGGTGGATGAGGGCGTTGAGCTGCGCCATATTGTGCACGAGTTACTGTGTCTGCGCCCGTCCTGGGCCGGCCAGCTGGCAGTTATGGTCTGCGTTAATCCTCAACAATATGAGCATACTACGGCGCTGGCACCCCGGTTATATGAACTGCGCTGGCAGATAAACCGGCTGCGGCGCGAAACCCGGCAGACGGTTCCTTTGTTGCTGAGCAGTCGTATCGCCGGTCAAACCGTTACTGAGCCTGTATGGCAGGCTGTCCTTCCCGGAGGGCTGATACGTGTCTGGCAAGAAGATTATGCCCCCTACAGCGTTCCTGTCTGGACTGCTCAGGATGAAAGCGGCGCGCGCTTGCAGCAACAGGTGATGCTGAACAGCCTGGCAAGCTGGTTCAGCCAGCATGTTTCTTCTGTTTTCACCGCGGAATCTCCTGATATTCCAACAATACTGCCTTGTGCGGTGTTGTTCCATCAGGGCCGGTCGATGGCCGATACTGCAAAACATACCTGCTGGGCGCACTGGCTGCAGCAACAGACCGGCCTTGTTCAGGTAGCAGGTTGGATGCCAGCAGATGAACATTCGGCCCTCCCATTGCCGGATTTTGTATTGCCGTTGCTGCCGAAAGGCTATGCACTCACTGCGCCTCAGCGGGCGGGCAGCCACGCGTTCATATTGTTGACGCTGGCGGCTATAGCCGCCCTATGCAGCAGCGGCTGGCATAACCGGCAACTATTACAGCGGACCGCATTTGATATCCGGCATTACTACGCCATAGCCATGCAGGATGACGAGCCTAAAGCACGGGCTGTCGCAGTATTGCGGGCGCATGCGTCGCAACTGGATAACTGGGCACGTAATGGTGAGCCGCTGCGTCTTGGGCTGGGCCTGTACCAGGGCGGCCGCCTGCGCCTGCCTCTGCTGAATGCAATAAGAAGCTATGTTCCGCCGCTTCCCTCCTCTACACCCGCTCCCAAGCCTGCACCCAACATCATCCGCCTCAACAGCCTCTCTCTGTTCGACGTGGGCAGCGCTCAGCTGAAACCCGCCTCTACAAAGGTGCTGGTGAATGCCCTGGTGGGGATTAAGGCCAAACCGGGCTGGCTGATTGTGGTCGCCGGCCACACCGATGACACCGGGGACGCGGCGTCCAACCAACTGCTCTCCCTGAAACGCGCGGAGTCGGTGCGCAACTGGATGCGCGACACCGGCGCGATACCGGAGAGCTGCTTTGCAGTGCAGGGCTACGGCGAAAGCCGCCCGCATGACACCAATGACACGGAGGCGGGCCGGGCGGCCAACCGCCGGGTCGAAATCAGCCTGGTACCGCAGGCGGATGCCTGTCAGGTCACCGGCGCAACCACCGTATCACCGGCTCTGGGTGATGCGTTAACTCAAAAAATGGAGAAGTAACTCATGGCAATTCCAGTCTATTTGTGGCTCAAAGACGACGGCGGTGCAGACATCAAAGGCTGTGTGGATGTCAAAGACCGTGAAGGCAGCATTGAGATCGTGGCGCAGGAGCATGACCTGTATATCCCGACTGACAACAACACCGGCAAGCTGACCGGCACCCGTATCCACACCCCGTTCCTGTTTACCAAGGAAATCGACGCCTCCACGCCGTACCTCTATAAAGCGGTGACCACCGGCCAGACCCTGAAATCGGCTGAGTTCAAATGGTACCGCATCAATGATGCCGGTCAGGAAGTGGAGTACTTCAACACCAAGCTGGAGAACGTCAAGCTGGTGAAAGTCGCGCCGGTAATGCATGACATCAAAGACCCGGCCTATGAGAAGCACAACCACCTGGAAAGGGTTGAGCTGCGCTACGAAAAAATCACCTGGACCTACAAAGACGGCAACATCATTCATTCCGACTCCTGGAATGAACGCACCACCGCGTAACACCCCGCACAGCAGACGGTTCGCCGTCTGCTGTTTTTTTGCTGTTTTTGTTTGCGAAATCGAAACACGACACCGCAAAACCAAAACAGCACAACAGTCCCGGGCATCAGCCTTATGCGCTTTGGTTCACAGCGAAGGGCGGTAGCGTGTCTGAAAAGGAGAGAAAATAATGGAACATCAGCAAGCCGTATTACTTCGTCGTTTAAACCCCTATTGCGCCCGTGCGCTGGAGGCGGCGGCCATGCTGTGCCGCACCCGTGCGCACGCTGCCGTGACTGTCGAGCACTGGTTGCTCAAACTGCTGGAGCTGGGCGAGGGCGATATCACGGTGCTGGCGCGCCGTTATGAGTGGGACATGGACGCGCTGTGGCAAAGCCTGCTGGCGCACCTGGATGCGCTGCCGCGCGCGGTGCAGTCCCGTCCGCAGCTTTCGGACGAAGTACAGACGCTGATGCAGGCCGCCTGGCTGAATGCTTCGCTGCAGGACGCTGCAGACACTATCCGCAGCGTGCACCTGCTGGAGGCGCTGCTGGCGCAACCCATGCTGCTGCGCTGTGAGGGGGCGTGGCCGCTGTTCAGCCTGAGTGCGGCCCAGATTACCCGCCTGAAACCGCTGCTGGATGCGCAGTCTGACGAGCGGCCCGAACGGCAACAGCAGGCGGCCCTGAACCAGACCGCCCCTGTGCTGGAGGATGAGAGGCAAAACGCGGCGGGCAGCACCGGCCACGGTCTGAGCGAGGCGCTGCAGGCGGCGCTGGATAAATTCACCCTGGATATCACGGCAAAAGCGAAAGCCGGGGAGATCGACCCGGTGTTCGGCCGCGACAGCGAAATCCGCCAGATGATTGACATCCTCTCAAGGCGGCGCAAAAACAACCCAATTCTGGTGGGCGAGCCGGGCGTGGGCAAAACCGCGTTGGTTGAAGGGCTGGCGCTGCGCATTGCCGAAGGTGAGGTGCCGGAGAGCCTGAAACCCGTAAGCCTGCGCACGCTGGATCTCGGCCTGTTACAGGCGGGCGCAGGGGTGAAAGGCGAATTTGAGCAGCGGCTGAAAAACGTGATTGATGCAGTGCAGCAGTCGCCGGTGCCGGTGCTGCTGTTTATTGATGAGGCGCACACCCTTATCGGTGCAGGCAATCAGGCGGGCGGCGCGGATGCGGCCAACCTGCTGAAACCGGCGCTGGCGCGGGGCGAGCTGCGCACCATCGCGGCCACCACCTGGAGCGAGTACAAGCAGTATTTTGAGCGCGACGCGGCGCTTGAGCGACGTTTCCAGCGGGTCAGTGTTGAGGAGCCGGATGATGCCGCGGCCTGTTTAATGTTGCGCGGGCTGAAATCGCGTTATGCGCAGCACCACGGCGTGCATATCCGGGATGCGGCCATCACCGCCGCCGTGACGCTCTCCCGCCGTTTCCTGACCGGGCGCCAGTTGCCTGACAAAGCCGTAGATCTGCTCGACACCGCAGGCGCGCGGGTGCGCATGAGCCTTGACACCCTGCCGGACGCGTTGACGGCCCTTCATGCGGAGCTGGCGGCTCTGCTGCTGGAGCAGCAGGCGATTGAACAGGACCTGCGGCTGATGCCGGACAGCGGCTCAACCCGCCTGCAGGAGATTGAGCAGCGCCGCACGCTGCTGACGACGGAGCAACAGCGGTTGCAACAGCAGTATGATGAAGAGAAAAGCCTGGCCCGGCGCATTATGGCGGCGCGGCAGGAGATAGCCGACGCGGCCCACCTGGCGGCGCTGCAGGCAGAGCTGCTGCAGGTGCAGGGCAGTGCGCCGCTGCTGTCGCTGGATGTGGATGTGCGCACCGTGGCCGGCGTGATTGCCGACTGGACCGGCGTGCCGCTCTCAAGCCTGCTGAAAGATGAACAGACCGACCTGCTTTACCTCGAACAGCACCTGGGTAACCGGGTAGTGGGGCAGGATACCGCACTCAGCGGCCTGGCCCAGCGCCTGCGGGCGGCGAAGACCGGCCTGACGCCGGAGAATGGCCCGCTGGGGGTGTTCCTGCTGGTCGGCCCGAGCGGCACCGGGAAAACCGAGACCGCGCTGGCACTGGCGGACAGCCTGTTCGGCGGCGAGAAATCCCTGATTACCATTAACCTCAGCGAATATCAGGAAGCCCACACCGTCTCCCAGCTCAAGGGCTCCCCGCCGGGGTATGTCGGCTACGGCCAGGGCGGCGTGCTGACCGAGGCGGTCCGCAAACGCCCCTACAGCGTGGTGCTGCTGGATGAGGTAGAGAAGGCGCACCGCGACGTGCTGAACCTGTTCTACCAGGTGTTTGACCGCGGCTTTATGCGCGACGGCGAAGGTCGGGAAATCGATTTTCGCCACACAGTGATCCTGATGACCGCCAACCTCGGCAGCGACCTGCTGATGCAGTTGCTTGACGAACAGCCGGACGCCGGCGACGGCGAGCTGCATGAATTGCTGCGCCCGCTGCTGCGTGACCACTTCCAGCCTGCGCTGCTGGCGCGCTTCCAGACGCTGATTTACCGCCCACTGAACGCCGCTGCCCTGCGCACTATCGTGGCGATGAAGCTCGCGCAGGTGGCCGGCCGCCTGACCCGGCACTACGGTCTGCACTGCCATATTGAGGAGAGCCTGTATGACACGCTGGTTGCCGCCTGCCTGCTGCCGGACACCGGGGCGCGCAATATCGACAGCCTGCTCAACCAGCAGATTTTACCGGTACTGAGCCAGCAGTTGCTGCAACGCCGCGCCGCGCAGCAGCCCACCACCCACCTGACCCTGGGCTGGGAGGAAACAGAGGGCATTGTGCTGGCGTTTGATGGGGAAGTTATCGATAAGGAAGATGAATAATGAAAAAGAACCCCCCGATATTCTTCGACCACCGCCACCATCTGCTGCGCGTGCGCGGCTGCACCGCGGAGCTGGATATGCTGGGTCTGACCGCGGAGGAGGCCCTGAGCCGGCCCTTCTGCTACACCCTCACGTTTACCTGCACCGATAAGGCCCTCGACCC